>CAJUEB010000073.1 GCA_910585135.1 uncultured Eubacteriales bacterium | reverse complement strand
ATAAAAATTAATACAGGGTTTACGGAAAGGGTATGTTTGAAATATCGGGGAATAAAAGCAAAACATATGCTTTTATTCCTTTTTTGATGAAAAAAGCAAAGGAGACAAAAACCATGGAAATCAGGAAAGCACTGAAAGATAAGAAGAGAATTGTTATTAAAGTTGGGACGTCGACTGTCACATATTTGGCAGGCCGGCTGCATCTTTGAACCGAATATGGACGATATGGCAAGGAAAACGCTGCTGGCAGGCTGGCATAAGGCCGTCAAGCGCACTTTCGGCTGGGCGAAGGACTGATTTTTTGCTTGCATTTGCCGCCGGGACGGTGTAGTATAATTACTGTTACGTAACAATTTAATTAATTTAATTTACAGCTAGGGGAGCTTTTGCTGAGATTCACCGCCGTGCGGTGTAACCCTCACAACCTGACCCGGATAATACCGGCGTAGGGAAGCAATGATGAAAAGACGATTTCCGATTATGGGAAGCTCTTTTGAAAACACAGTTCCCCTCCTATTTTGAAGGAGGTTTTTTTATGGATTTACAGGCTTTTTTTGATTCGGTCGTTGGTCAAGT
Source organism: uncultured Eubacteriales bacterium (assembly GCA_910585135.1). Classification (GTDB taxonomy): domain Bacteria; phylum Bacillota; class Clostridia; order Peptostreptococcales; family Anaerovoracaceae; genus Lentihominibacter. The sequence goes on along the minus strand of CAJUEB010000073.1, from coordinate 10,243 downwards.
CACCGTCGTTGTAGTGATCATCGTCCTGTTTGGCGTGATTTTATATTCGGGAAAGGGAAAACCGATGGATACGAAGGCGGTCGCGATATCGGCCGTTTTGGTGGCGCTTTCGATCATTCTCAACCAATTGGTGATCTTCCGGATGCCGCAGGGCGGAAGCATCACTGCGTTTTCCATGGTGCCGATCGTGCTTTGTGCATATTTCTTCGGTGTAAGGCGTGGCCTTATGGCGGGAATGTGCGTGGGTTTGATCGATTTAATCTTCAACCCGTATGTCATTCATCCGGTTCAGATGCTGCTGGATTACCCGCTGGCGTTCGGTGCGCTGGCTTTTGGCGGCATATTCGCAGCCCAGAAAAACGGTTTGATAAAAGGGTACATATTCGGTGTGATCTGCCGCTATATCTGCGCCGTGCTTTCGGGCGTGATTTTCTTCGGCTCTTATGCACCGGAAGGCTTCAGCGCACTGACGTGGTCGCTGTGGTACAATTTGACTTATCTGGCAGTAGAAGGCGCGATTACGGTGGTTCTGCTGTGCATCCCGCAGGTAAAGAATCTGTTTGAACGCTTAAAACGGCAGGTGACCGCTGCAAAGCCGGAACGTGCAGCGGAATAAGTTTGTAAAATTCGCAAAAGGAGATTTGCTGCAAGTAAGATGCATTTTGTGCAAAGCACTGATTTATTCTTTTGAAATCACGACGAGAAGGACGCCGCTCTTTATGGAAAGGACGGCGTTTTTTTCGTTGAACTCATTGCTGACGCCCAAGGGAAAATCCCTCGTCAGGGTGTGATCCTGCAAAGGGTATTTGACGCCTTGGATCGTTACGCCGAGACATGCCTCAGAAAGAGAAAACAGGGAAAGGTAGCAGTCCTTTTCAGCCGGGATGACAAGGCCGTGTTTCTGTCTCTCATTTAATACAAAACACTTATTTTTGGCGTCAAGCATGACGAGCCTGTCGAATGAATCGCTATAGTGAGACAAAAGTTGCAAATTTGCGACGGTGTGATCCAAACGTCCGCCGATACCGCCAAAAATCTCTGCTTCAGAACACTTCATTTCCACTGCTGTTTTTAGTGCCAGATCCAGATCCGTAAAGTCTTTTTCAGGCTGAAAACGTTTAATTTTCAAGTGTTTTGGCGGATGCAATGCGATAGAGTCGAAATCGCCCATCAAAAGGTCAGGCTCGATGTTTTGACGCTGGGCGATATCGTAGCCACCATCCGTGCAAATCACATAATCGCCGGGGCGGATGTATTCTTTTATGTTCAGAAAATTTTCAAAATATGACGTTATAATTATCGCTTTTTTCATTTTTTGTTTTTTCCTTTAATTTCTTATGCAAGATTATTATAAACCCTTGAAAAACCGAAACGCAAGATATATAATAGCCTTGTTCAGAAAAATAATGAGGGATGGTTATGGAAGAGCAAATCAAAAAAGTTTTAAAAGAGAAAGTTGATCCGGTATTGGCGGCTCATTATGGCGGCGCAGTTTTGACCAAGCTGGAGGACGGTGTCGCATTTGTGAGACTGACAGGCGCATGTGCTTCTTGTCCATCGGCACAGATGACCATAGAGGATGTGGTGAAGGAGACCGTGATGGGGAATGTCGAAGGACTTGAGGATGTAGTGCTGGATACATCGGTCAGTGAAGATTTGCTGGACATGGCCAGAAAAATTTTGAACAAAGAGCATTAGTGGGTAATTTTTTATGCGCAATCAAGCGTTATAAGAAATTCAAATAATAAAAGGAGTGATTTTAATATGTTAATGACAAAAGAGCAGTATATTGAAAGCCTGAGAAAAATGAAGACCAGAGTGTATATGTTTGGTGAACAGGTTGAAAACTGGGTGGATCATCCGATTATCAGACCTTCCATTGACTGTGTCGGCATGACATATGAATTGGCAAGCGATCCTGAATATGCGGATCTGATGACGGCGAAATCGAGCCTGACTGGCGAGACGATCAACCGATTCACGCATCTTCACCAGAGCAGCGAAGACCTGATCAAGAAGGTTAAGATGCTTCGTCTTCTGGGACAGAAAACGGCTTCCTGCTTCCAGAGATGCGTAGGTATGGATGCATTCAATGCTGTATTCTCAACTACATATGAAATGGATAAAAAGCACGGAACAAAATATCATGAAAACTTCAAGAACTTCTTGAAGATGGTTCAGGAAAAGGATTACGTTGTAGACGGTGCGATGACTGACCCTAAGGGCGACAGAGGTCTTGCACCAAGCGCTCAGAGAGATGCTGATTTATTCATGCATATCGTTGAAAGAAGAGAAGACGGTATCGTGGTAAGAGGTGCGAAAGCGCATCAGACTGGTACGATCAATTCCCATTGGCACATCATCATGCCGACGCAGGCAATGAGAGAAGCTGATGCAGATTATGCAGTATCGTTCGCAACGCCGACAGACGCAGAAGGCATTTACATGATTTACGGCAGACAGTCCTGCGACACCAGAAAGCTGGAAGACGGCGCTGACGTTGACCTGGGTAATGCTAAATTCGGCGGACAGGAAGCACTCGTTGTATTCGACAATGTATTCATTCCGAACGAATATGTATTCATGGCTGGAGAATATGATTTCGCTAACATGATGGTAGAACGTTTCGCAGGATATCACAGACAGTCATACGGCGGCTGCAAGGTTGGCGTAGGCGACGTTCTGATTGGTGCTGCTGCGCTGGCTGCTGAATACAACGGCGCACAGAAGGCTTCCCATATTAAGGATAAGCTGATCGAAATGATTCACCTGAATGAAACGCTGTATTGCTGCGGTATCGCATGTTCGGCCGAAGGACAGGAAACGGAAGCTGGAAACTACCAGATCGACCTGCTGCTGGCAAACGTATGTAAGCAGAACGTAACGAGATTCCCTTATGATATTACAAGGCTGGCTGAAGATATCGCAGGCGGACTCATGGTAACGATGCCGGCAGAATCCGACTTCAATTCAGATCTGAAGGTTGGCAGGAACGGTGAAACCGTGGGCGAAATCTGCAACAAGTACTTTGCTGCTGCTCCTTCCTGCACGACGGAAGAAAGAATGCGAATTCTGCGATTTATCGAAAATATGTGCTTAGGCTCTTCCGCAGTTGGATACAGGACAGAATCCCTGCACGGCGCAGGTTCTCCGCAGGCTCAGAGAATCATGATCGCAAGACAGGGCAACCTGGAAGGCAAGAAAGCGCTTGCTAAGAATATCGCAGGCATTAAATAGTCAAATTTAATTTGGCAAATTAAGCCTGGGAAGACAGGCTGTTCATATACAATAAAAAGGTTGAGGCCGCTTTGTAAGCCGAAGCGGTCTCATTTTAAAATTTATTGGTTTAGCAATGAATGGAAACGAATGCAGAGGTTGTTTATGAAGTGTGGCGTGAGATTTTGTGGAGGCTGCAATCCGAGATTTGAGAGGGGCGCTGTTTTTCGAAAATTTCAAAAGGAAATTCCAAGCATAGATTTCTCTCACGCCGTTGAGGGAGAGCGATATGACATCCTTTTGGTCATAGGCGGCTGTACCGCCTGCTGTGCTTCTTATGGACAATTCGATGTAACAGGCGGTGTATATAAGATTTGGGATGAGGCTCAAATCGAAAAAGTTAAGGAAGAACTCTTGAACATTTAGTTTTCGAAATGGAGGAATGGTAAAACATGGATTGGAAAAAAACTTATGAAGACAGAACGATGTCTGCTGATGAAGCGGTGAAGCTGATTAAATCCGGGGATCATGTCGTATTTGCGCATGCTGTTGCAGAACCGGTAGCGCTTGTTGATGCGATGGTTGCTAATAAACATCTATATAAAGATGTTACGGTATCCCACATGGTAACGCTCGGCAAGGGCGAATATGCGAAAAAGGAAAACAGCGATGCATTCCGATATGAGGGATGGTTCACATCTCCTTCCGTAAGAAATTCTATCTCAGAAGGGCATGGTGATTTTATTCCTGTATTTTTCCACGAAATTCCAAGCCTGATCAGGAGGGATATCCTGCATGTCGATGTGGCAATGGTTACGGTAACGCCGCCGGATGAACACGGCTACTGCAATGTCGGCGTATCCTCGGACTACACGATGCAAGCTGTGAAATCCGCAAGAGTCGTATTGGTTGAAGTGAATGACCAAGTTCCTACGGTATTTGGCAATACTTATATTCATGTAGATGAGATCGATGCTTTTGTTCACTATAACAGACCTCTGCCGGAAAGCAAACCGGCCAAGATCGGTCCTGTCGAAGAAGCGATCGGCAAGAACTGCGCTTCCTTGATTAACGATGGAGATACATTGCAGCTTGGTATCGGCGCGATCCCGGATGCTGTGCTGGCACAGCTGGGAGATAAAAAGCACCTGGGCATCCATTCCGAAATGATCGCTGACGGTGTCGTTGACCTGTTTGAAAAAGGTGCGATTGACTGTTCTCAGAAGGGAATTGACGAAGGGAAAATGGTCGTAACCTTCCTGATGGGAACGAAAAAGCTGTATGACTGGTGCGACAAAAATCCAATGGTGGAATTGAGAGAAGTAGATTATGTCAACCATCCGATGACGGTTTGTAACTTAAGGAATCTGGTTTGCATCAACGCATGCGTACAGATCGACTTCATGGGTCAGATCGTATCCGAATGCATCGGCACAAAGCAGATTTCCGGCGTAGGCGGACAGGTTGACTTTATCCGCGGCGCATCGATGGCAAAGGATGGAAATGCAAGGGCAATCATCGCAATGCCTTCCGTGACCGTGAAAAAGGATGGCTCTATGATCTCCAAGGTCGTTCCGTTTATCGATCATGGCGCTGCTGTAACGACTTCAAGATGTGATGCTGACTACGTTGTTACCGAATACGGTATCGCAAAATTGAAGGGCGTAAACCTGAAAGACAGGGCAAGACAGCTGATCAATATCGCACATCCTGATTTCAGGGAAGAACTGAAAGAACAGTTCAAAGAAAGATTTAACGCAGAGTTTTAATTCGATTTTGTGCGAGATGTGAATATTTCCTTTCAAAGAAAATTTGCACGAGATGTTAATGCTTTGATGAAAAAATTGTGTGAGACGTTAATGTTTTAACGAGAAAGAAAAGAGGTAAGAAAATGCAAGCATTGAGAGTAGTTCCTGCCATTCATTATTTCGATACGTTTAAGGCGTTTAATGAAGAGTTCAAATTAGGAAAAGGCGACATCCTGGTAACGAACCAGTGGATGTACGATCCGTATGTAAAGCCGTTAGGCATTGATATGCCGGTGGTTTATCAGGAAAAATACGGTGCAGGTGAACCGACGGACGAAATGATGGACGCAATGAAGGCCGAAATGGATAAATATGAATACGACAGAATCATCGCCTTCGGCGGCGGTACGATTGTAGACTGCTGTAAGGTATTGTCCTGTGAAATTCCTGATAAGGTAGCCGATCTTTATACGGGCAAGGTAGCGCCAAAGAGAGTGAAAAAGCTGGTTGTCGTTCCGACGACTTGCGGAACGGGTTCAGAGGTAACGAACGTAGCAGTTGCTTCGATTCCTTCCCTCAATCTGAAGAAGGGCATCGCCGATGAACAGACTTATGCGGATGAAGCTGTTTTGATTCCTGAATCGCTTCAGGGACTGCCTGATAAAGTGTTCGCGACTTCTTCCGTAGACGCACTGATTCACGCAGTAGAATCTTTCCTCTCTCCAAAGGCTTCTTCTTTCACAGAAATGTATTCCGTAAAAGCGATCGAAATGATCATGAACGGATACAAGAAGATCATCGAAAGAGGCGGAAACAGTGCAGAAAACAGAAAAGATCTGTTAAAGGACTTCCTGATTGCTTCCAACTATGCTGGAATCGCATTCGGTAATGCAGGCTGCGCAGCAGTTCACGCACTGTCATATGCACATGGCGGCGCATTCCATATCCCGCATGGTGAAGCAAACTTCATCTGCTTTACAGAAGTATTCAAGATGTACATGAAGAAACAGCCGAAGGGCAAGATCGAAGAAGCAAATAAACTGTTTGCTGATGTATTGGGCTGTGATCCGGCAGATGTATATCCACAGCTCGATGAATTCCTTGGCAAGCTCATCGAGAAGAAGCCATTGAAGGAATATGGCATGACCGAAGATCAGGTTGCTGAATTTGCTAAGTCAACCATCGATAACCAGCAGAGACTTTTGGGCAACAATTATGTGGAATTGACAGAAGCAGAAATCGCAGAAATCTTTGCGAACCTGTATTAATTAAAAAATACACAAATTTGAGAGGTTAAACCATGCAACAAAATATGATGGGACAGAATATAATCATAACGGAACCCAGCAAGAATCTGCGCGCCTTAGGGCGAAATGCGCTGGCAGGAAAATGGAAAGTGGCCATTCTGGCTGTGGTTGTCTATGAATTATGTGTCATGGCCCCACCAGAGATCCTGAATGCGCTTTTCGGGACAAAGATGGACCTTTATAGCCTGATGTACGGAACTGGCGTTACGATGGATTCGTATCTTTATAGCAGCGGCATGTATAGCAGTATGCCAAGCCATTCATTTCTTAGCGATGTCTATACGCTGCTGGTAACAGGTGCTTTTGCGCTTGGAATATCGATTTTCTTTTTGGCGGCGTTTCGACGGCAAATCGTAAGGGTCAGTGATATCTTCCTCGGTTTCGAACGTTTCGGAAAGGCACTGGGGCTGATGCTGTTCCAGACACTTTTCATCGTACTTTGGGGTTTGCTGTTTATCGTTCCGGGAGTCATTGCGGCAATACGATATAGCCAGGCTTTCTTCATTCTGGCAGATGATCCGAGCAAAGGAATCAGGCAGTGTATGGACGAAAGCAAGATGATGATGAAGGGAAATAAAGCCAAATATTTTTGCTTGTCGATTTCCTTTATCGGATGGGTGCTCTTAACAGTGCTGCCAATGTCCATCTTCTTGACGGTGGCGTTTACCGTGATCTGGTATCCGTCAGCGGCAGTTGAGATTGTGCTGGACATCATAGCTTATCTTTTCATAGTGCCGGTAACTGTATATATGTATTCCACTTATGCCGGTTTTTATGAAATTTTGGCGGGTCATTTGATCAAGGAAACAGAACCTGCGCCAGTTCATTTTGATGGCATTCCGGCAGCTGTTCCTCCGGCAGCTTCTTCCGCTGAAAGGGAAAATGTTTCCGTTGTACAGCCATCGGCGCAATCAGAACCAACGCAGGCGGCAGAATCGCCAGAAACGCAGTCAGAACCCGTGAAAGCAGCGCAGCCATCTGACGATATTGTTGCGCAAAGCACAATGGCAACACCTGCCCAGGCAGCAGAGCAGCTTGCTGATGCAACGGCAGAGCTTACACAGGAAGCAGAGTCGGCGGCGCAGCCGCCTAATGACGGTGCGGCGCAAGCACCAGCAGAGGCGGCAGAGGATACGCAGCCGACAGAACCATTGTTCCCCCAGGAAATAACAGGATCAGAAACGGATAAGGATGCCGTTTCAGAAGCCGATCATGGTGATGACGGGCTTCCGAAAGAAGTATAAGCCGCTATGTGTAAATACAAATTCTTCAGCAATAAGGAATGTGAATATTTTCCATGTCATGCTGTAACGAACAAGGAAGATTTTAACTGTCTTTTCTGTTATTGTCCGTTATATACACTGGGTGATAAATGCGGGGGCAATTTTCGTTATACGGAGAATGGTACGAAAGATTGCAGCCTTTGCATGATTCCGCATCGTAAGGATGCATATGACCATATCCTCAGTAAATGGGAGCTTTTGGCAGAGCTTGCCAATAAAAAATAATTTTTCGGTAAAGAGTGCATGAAAAATATGAAAAAGGGTCGTTACATTTTATGATTGATGTGACGGCTTTTTTTCGTATGCGATATGTCGCTCATTGATTCTTGAAAATTGCTTGTACTTGTCAAGGAAACTCCCAGGGCGGCAGGGTTTTATTTAACGGAAATCTCGTCTGAATACCAGGAGGATTGCTTGATTAAGATAGGATTCTCTAAAAAATAGAAGAATTGCGATTTTGAGAGAATTTTGGATATAATCTGGCGGTAAAATGGGTGGGAAAAGCCTTTTTGCACGGTTGATTCTCTGACAATTTAAAAAAGGAGGCCTTTATAGAGAAAATTGCCATTGATTTTCTCTTGCTTTAAGGAAAATCATATGAGATCAGAGAATTTCACTCACATTTGCAGAAAGGACTGGTTTAAAATGATTGATTTTCTCTCAAAAGGCGGTTTTCAAAAAATTCCAGAGAAATGATTTAATGATATGAACGTCTAGGCTGTGCGACCTGCTTTTATTGATTCATTTGATACAGAAAACTTAGGCTGTGCGACCTGCTTTTGTCGATTCATCTGATACGGAAAACTTCGGATACGTATTTTTGTAGCTCCCTTAGATGCTGGATGTTGATTTGATTGTTGATAAATGAAATGATTAATGAAATAAATGAATCATAAATGGACCAATGGCTAGATAATAAAAGGGCGTTTCACTCGGAAGTGAACCAAATGAAACGCCTGTTTCATTACAATGCGATATTAATAATTGATTTTACCAATTATTGTTATTGTACCATTGCATCATCACAACATTATATTATCAATTGGATCAGTTTATTGATCTTCGAGGATGCTCCTGATTGATAATGCGTCCTGGTCTTTTTTGCTTAAACGGATCGTATCAGAGATACGCTGTTCGAAGGAAATTTCGTCAGGATCATTATCATTTGTATCCGGCACATGGTTAGGATTTGATAGGGTGACTGTTTCATATTTTACGTCAAATTTAGAATCCGCATTTGATTTTGCAGGAGCTTCTGGTTCGAATTCCAATTCGATTACTGGTTCAGGCTCGGCAAGCTCGTGCGGCCGTTCTGTGTACGCAGGCTCGTTTTGTCGGGCACTTGTTTTAGGCGGATTTGCATCGGCAGGTTTCGCAAAACCATAAGGACGTTCTGGGCGTGTCGCCTTGATCGGTTCATTAGCTTCGTGCGGTCGTTCTGAAGGTGTTGCATCCACAGGTTTACCAACTTGGCGGACTGTATCCATGCCTGTAGGAACGGCAGGGGATGAAACATCTGTGACCTCGTGTGCTTTCCTTGTTTTCGTTGCTTTCGGCTCTGTTTTGTTAAACCCAGGCGATGATTTTTTGAACGCCGATTTCAGTTTTCCAAATGCCGATTCTACGGAAGCTACTTCGCTGATTTCCTGTGCAGGTTCATCGGAAGTGTGTGTCGCCATCGTTTCCTTTTGTGCAGGATTCATGTTATACAAATCCTGATCCATTGATCTTTTTGTGCCACTAGAAGATTTTGTTTTTGTAGCGTCATGCGCTGTTCTCGTTATTGTCGTTGGTTCTGTATCTGTAAATGATGCTGGTCTTGAAAAGTCCTGCTGCTGTTTCGTGCGTGCTGTAACCGCAGGTTCGTTAGCTTGGTGTGCTGTATTTGCGCTTGCAGGGGATATAAAAGATGGCGTTTCCATGAAACCATGCGTATTTACAGTTCCTGCTATGCTTGGGTCGTTTTCGTGAAGATCTGGCGACGGTTTTTGCTCTTTTGGCCGAGATGCAGATTTCTGGGATAACGCGAAACCGCTCGGTGTCTCTGCGCTTTGCTCCAGTCCAGTGGAAGAAGATCGTTCTTGTATCCCTGCGTTTTGATTCATTCCAGCGGAATGAGATGATCCTTGCCCCGCTTCGTTTTGTTTTGGATCGGATGTCAGGGACTGGAGAGTCTCTGTTATTTGTCCCGGTTCGGATGCTTGCGAATCTGGCATTTCCTCTATTTGTCCCGGTTCGGATATCGAAGCCGAAAGAATCGGATCTTCCTGTTCTGCTTCAAATGGCGGTTTCGGCTCTGCCCCAAACCCTGCGCTTGCTTCTGTTTCAAACGCTGCCTTTGGCTCTGCTTTAAGTCCAGCATCTGACCCTATTCCAAGTCCGGCTTCCGCGTCCGTCTTTGGCAAGGCTTCCGCATCTTGCTTCGTTTCAGGCGCAGTTTTCGTTTCCGGTTCAGGGATAAATCCATGCTCCCTGATTTCAGTTGCGGCCGGGACAGCAGCAAGCTGCAATTTGCGCATCGACTGCATCAGGTAAGCGGCTGCAAATATGATGATGGCGAACCCAAAATACATGGCGGAATCAGAAACGACATATTGCAGAATATTTGCCGTAGAAACGGCAGCGTTGCTGTCGTAGGTCAGGACGTACTCGATCGAGCAGTATACCCGGTAGATTCCATAGACCAGAA
>CAJUEB010000072.1 GCA_910585135.1 uncultured Eubacteriales bacterium | reverse complement strand
ATATTTGTGAACAGCCCGCAGGATGGTAACAACTTCCTTCTCTGTCGGAAGCGGAATAGGGCCGGAAACTTCGGCGCCTGTTTTTTTTGCAGTCTCAACGATTTTCGCTGCGGACTGGTCAAGAAGTGCGTGATCGTAAGCTTTAAGCTTGATTCTGATTTTCTGTAACTCGCTCATTTTCTCCTCCTAATTTTTTTGTACTGTTTTCGCTATGCTCGTACAAGGGGTTCTAAATGTTGAATTTCTAACCTGTACAGTGATTTGCCTGCGTCGTACACGTTCTTTTGTGTTTCTTATGTTTCACACGCAATAAAACACAACGAATCCCTTCGCTCCCATCTTCTGTGGGAACAATTCTCAGTGGAAATTCTCCTATAGCAAGGTAACTTCCCACCTCATCGCCTTACACAAGCTTTTGTAGTATATCCTATTTGGAGAAATTATGCAAGGGTTTTCATCAAAATTTTTAGTGTTTTTTTGAGAGGCAAAATCCTGTATTTTCAATCGATACAGTGGCTATATCATGCACACGCATTCAGGTGTTTCTCTTTTTGTGTTTCTTATGGATTATTTTTCTGTTTTTATACGATCCAGATATCCTTATCCGCTTTTTTCTACATACGAAAAAAGCGTAACAGATATAACTTCTGTTACGCAATAACTGCCCAGATTTTTGAATCAAATAACGCAGCGGTCAAAAGCCAAGCGTCTCATTCACCAGCACCACATGCATTCGGTCTTCTGTCATCGAAAATCGTGTCGTGACGATATGGCTGCAAATGGTGTTGCCTTTAACCAGGCATTCCTGGCACATGCCCGTCAAAGCACACGGCGTTTTCAACCCTAAACGAAGCGCATTCGGCGGACATGCATCGCTTCTGATCCGATCGACAGCATCTTTCTCATCCAATACGATTTTATTCGCACCGGCGATCAAAATCACTTTATCCGGACCGAACAGGATTGCGGAAACCCTGTTGCCCCTTCCGTCAATATTCACGATTTCGCCATCCATGGTCACAGCATTAAGCCCGGAAAGAAATACATCTGCCTGCAAGGCAGCCTTCCGCAGCTTTAATCCTTCCGCAGGGTCTGTCGCTTTCATGGGATCGTTTATCTTGTAATTGCCATCCGCTAATGCCGTTTTGATTCCGATCTCATCCAAGGTGGCCGAACCGCCCCATGAAACCTCCGAACCTTCAGGAATTAGGGACTTGATCGCCTGCACCGCATCCTCTTTCGTATCGCAATAATGCCCTGTTATGTTTCGCTTCTCTAAATTTTTGATAACCGTTTTGATCTTCGCTTCATTCGCTTTTTTTATATTTTCATTCATCCGCTGCACCTTCCCATTTCAATTCATTGCTTAGATAACCTCTCATAAAGAAAGATAGGTTTCAGAGGTCTACATGCCCGGCAAAGCTGCGATCACGCTTCCGGTTAGCCTTACTCTTTGGCCAAGGTAAACTGATCTACCATCTGTTTTAAGCTGGTAGCCTCGGCGGAGAGTTCTTCGCTAGCGGCGGCGCTCTCCTGGGCTGTGGCGCTATTGGTCTGTACCACAGAAGATATCTGGTCAATACCCTCTGTGACTTGAACGATGGATGTAGTCTGTTTTTCTACGGCTTCTACCACGACGGTCATCTGGGTGGACACATTGGCTGCGCTGGAAGCGGTCTTTTCCAACGCCCCGGTGACTTGATCCACAACCTTTGCACCCTCAGAGACGGAAACGATAGAATCCTCAATCAGATCCTTGGTGGCCTTTGCCGCCGTATCAGACTTTACTGCGAGGTTGCGAACCTCATCGGCCACCACCGCGAAGCCCTTGCCCGCGCTGCCGGCCCTAGCAGCCTCCACTGCGGCGTTCAGCGCCAGAATGTTCGTCTGGAATGCAATATCTTCAATAGTGCTGATGATTTTAGAAATTTCCTCAGAGGAAGCGGAGATACGCTCCATGGCCGTGTTCAGTTCCTTGACAAACTCCATGCTGATGCCCAACTGTGCGGCGGCTTGCTCCACATATCCGCCCGCTTCTTCCGCAGCGGCAGAGGTCGTTTTCGCGCTGGCAGAAATTTCGTTGATGGTAGCTGCCAGCTCCTCTACGGCGCTGGCCTGCTCCATAGAACCCTGACTGAGCGCCTGGGAGCCGTTAGACACCTGCCCGCTGGCGGCAGCTACCTGTCCGGCGGAAGAGTCAATCTGCCGCATAGTACCGCTCAGCTCCAGCTTCAAGGCACGCATGGATTCCAGAATACTCTGAAACCCGCCCACATAGGCATCCCGGTGGGAAGACTGGATGTCAAAGTCCTTGTTGGCCATCTCATTGAGCAGGTAACCGATATCGCTGATAATGGTGTTCAACCCCGCCACCAGCTCCGCCGTAGAACGGGTCAGCTCTGCCGTCTCATCCCGCCCCACCGCTTCGGGTACCGGGGAGGTCAGATCGCCCTGCACCAGCAGCTTCATACGCGCGGCGCAGGAACGCATCGATACGCTGATGTTAGCAGAAAGCTTCATCGCCACCACGATAGAAGCCAGAACAGCTGCCACCATTACCAGCAAGTTCAGCAACATCCCGAAATATGTATCCGCCAGATAGTCCTTCTTCATAGCCGTGACGGATACGCTCCAGCCGTCGGTGCCGCCCACGGGAGCATAGGCCGCATACCAAGGGCCCTGATCATTTTTGAAGCTGCCGAAGCCGCTCTCTCCCTGGCGCATGGCAGCATGGATTTCGGCTAGCTGTTCCAAAGATTTATCGTCCTGAGCTTCCTTCTCAATATTCTGAACCGTGATGGTGTCCAACGTGGCGTCAGCAATGGTAACGCCGGACTTGTTGATCATATACGCCCGGCAGTTTTTACTGACCTGAATGGAAGAAACGATGTCATTCAAAAAAGTTTCCGGCGGGACAAAATAGACCACGCCCACGATACCGTTCTCTTTGCTGCCGCCGTCATATATTGGGGCGGCCACCATGATGGACAGCTCACCGGTGACTTTACTGATGAGCGGCTCTGAGACATAGACATTTCCCTCCATGGCCTGACGGACGTACTCCCGGTCGGAGTAGTCATTGCCATCGAAAATGCTGATCCCATCCAGCCCAATGACATTGCCCCGCTTGAAGCCGTGCAGGGACACGCGCTCGTCGATAATGGCGCGCTTCTCCTCTACCGTGACGTTCGGGTCGGAGAGCTGGGGAACGCAGCCGGTGTCAATGACGACATTTTTATAGGCGGTAAGCTCTTTGTCGATGCGCTCCGCCGCCAGCACGGCGGTTTCGCTGAGCATCTGATCCACGGTGGAGACCGTACCGCGGTAATTGAGCACGATGCTCATGCCACCTACCAAAATTAGTGCGATAATAACGGTAACCATAAGACAAACTGTAATCTTTTTCCTGATACTATTCATTTCTTCTGCACCTCATCATTTTTTGACCATCAGCCAATCATCTATATTTTTTTACTATACATAAACATCGCTTCTTTCGCAAGAGTTACCCGATATTTTGAAGCAGGCTTTTGTATACGGCAATAGCCAAGGGATTGGAAACGTTGTCATGTCCTCCATTTTGTAACAGCTTTGCCTGAGGTAACAGCCGATGTTATGTCCTGCGTGTAGTGGCATTCTTTATGAGACGGTAGCATTGTCATGACTTTTCGCATTCACGATGTCCACAAAACGCTCATCGCTCCGCTCCGCAAGAAATGCTGCTGCTTTTTCCATCGCATCATGCGCCATTGCCTCAATATCCTTATTCTCTAAATCTGCCGCTATGATTGCTGCCGAAGCCACATCTCCTGCGCCTGACGTTCCTGCAAAGGATAAAATCCGCTCCGGCCGCAAAACGCCCTCCTGCATTCCATCTTTATAATAAAGACCACCGCCTTTGATGGTAATAATCGTTTTGGAAACGCCGTTATCCGTAAAAAACTGTCCGGCTTCCATGAGCTGCTCTTCGCTCAGGACAGTACGTCCCGCCATTACTTCCGCCTCAACTCTCCCCGGCATAATGCAGTAAAGCTGTTCCATCACATTTTTGGCCTTTGCCGCGCCTCGATAATCCGCAGGATCAAAGAAAATCTTCATGCCCTTCTTGCCGCCATATTCGCGCGCAATATATTCCAAGGTGTCCTGCGGCAAATTTCCATCCAGTACAATGGCGGAAGCCGCATCCAAAAGCCCTGCCCATCCCGCAGCCGCATCCAGATCCATTTTTTCATACAAATCATCATTACCAAACACCATCTGCGGATCATTCAACATATTCAAAACCTCCACCTTTACCGGGGTTCTTCCTGCTACAGTCCGCACATATGATGTATCAACGCCAAGGCGCGCAAGCTGCGAAAGCGCTCCAAGCCCCGGCGCATCATCGCCTACGACAGAGGCAAACGCCACCTGATATCCCATTTCCGCCAAATGAGAGGCGATATGAAAGCCGCAGCCGCTCCCTTCCATCGTAATATCATCACCGCCTGCTGTTTTTGCAGCTACATTTAACGTGCTATAATCAAAAGAATCTCCCACAAGCGGCCTGTATTCCGGGTCTTCCTGCGGCGTCACCTTAATCCTGGCCGTCATCCCTGCGCCGCCCACTACTGCTATCATCTTTTCAATCTCCTTTCGTCGCACTGCCGATAAATTTGCACCATCTTGCTATCGCAAAATTCTATTCCTCTCCCCTGATGTGTTTTTTAATTTCGAACCGTTTCTGGGCTATTTTAATCCCTGTTAGAAACGAGAGCGATTTCTCAGTCCATTTTTTAAAATTTCCCTGCTCCACATCAGTTTCGTCATTCCACAAATATGCTCCCTCCAATGAACTCCCGGATGATAGAATTATTCGGAATTGCCTTCTCATTTTCAATCACATCAAAGAATCGGATGAATTTCAAAAGCCTGACCGCCTCACTATATTCCGGTTCATGCGGCTGTATTTCCTCCAAAAGCGGCTCTGCATATTTTTTCAGAACCGACAACTCATACACCAACGCGGTATTGAACACCACATCGGCTTCTCCATTATACGGGAAAATATTCTTATCCTCCCCTGCCCGCACCTTAGCCCATTGGGAAATCGTCCCGGCAGCGGAATGTCCCCTGTATTTGTAATCCCTGACCATTCTCCGCAGCATTCGGGCATCTGTAGTCGGCACTCTGTTATGCATATCGATATTCAATTGTGTAAACGGACTGATATAGATCTTGAATTTTTCATCATCATCAATAAATTCCGTCAATTTGCCGTTCAACGCATGAATTCCTTCAATGACGATCGGCTGATTGGACTGAATGGAAGTAAAACGTTTCCCGAAATGCTTCGTCCCGGTCATAAAATCAAATTCCGGCAAATCTACCACCTTACCTTCCAGCAAATCGTTCATATTGCGGTTAAACAACTCAATATCCAATGCCTCCAGGTCTTCATAATTTCGCTCGCCATCCGGTCCCAGCGGCGTTTCAGCTCTTTCGACAAAATAGTCGTCTGTTCCCATGTAAAGAGGCGCCAAGCCGTTCACGCGCAACTGGACGCAAAGACGTTTGGCGGTAGTGGTTTTCCCGGAAGAAGACGGTCCTGCAATCAGAACGATCCGTTTCTTTCCATCTGTGATCATATCTGCCATTTCAGCGATTTTCTTTTCGTGCAGCGCTTCAGACAGCAAAATCAAATCCTTTGCCGCACCCTCTGCGATTTTCTGGTTTAAGTCCGGCAGGTATGTTACATCTAACAGACGATGCCACTTTTTCGCCTCGCTAAAGGCTATATGTAAATTCTTATCATCGACATAACGCGGGACTTCATCGGGTTTAGTCGGATATGGAAAACGCAGGAGGACGCCATCGCCATATTTTTTCAATTCAAACAGCTCCACATATCCCGTAGAAGGCGTCATCAGGCCATAGAAAAAATCACTGTAATCATCGATCCTGTAAAATTTCGCCTTCTGGATGTGCTTGGCATTCGCTAAAAGCCGCTCTCTGGCAGGAAAATGATTCACCCTGCAAAATTCCACAGCATCCAGCCGATTATATTCTTCCTTTTTAATCGGCAGGTCAGCCGCAACGAGTTCCCGCATCCTTTCTTCGATTGCCTCTACCTGTTGCTGCGTAACAGGCTCATCTGTCTTAATGATCGTATAAAGACCCTTATTAAGGGAATTTCCAATTTCCACGATGACATCGCCCATCACATCCCTGACCGCTTTCAGATATACAAGGGAAACCGTACGCTGATATACCAGATAAGCGCTGTTTCTCCTCATATCCAAGAATTCCACTTGCGAATCTTCCCGAAGTGTAAAGGTCAGTTCCTCTTCCATGCCATTTACTTTGGCGATCAGAATTCTGTAGGGTAATTGGCTTTCATACTCTTTCGCTAAAGCCTCCAATGTAATAGGTGATTCACGGATGATTTCCATGTATTCTGCGTCAGGCTTGATCTTCAAACTTATTTTCATGATTTGCTTCCTTTCACATTACATTTAATCTGTCTGAATCAGTATACCACAGAAACACTTGCATTGACACGTCAGAATCACCAGAATGCAAAAACGATTTCCTGTTTATCATGGCTTTGCATAAAGTTTTGATCAATTCCGCTAGTTCTTCTCTTCCTGCACTTCATGGTGCAAACCTTACAGTCCGCTGCCAGATTCACTTCCAGCCTCATTCCTTACAGGCTTTTGCCGCAAGCTAATAGCATACACACCATATGCAAAACGGCTGCAAAAGACCAACATCTGCAGCCGTTCCCAAAAAACATCCCAATATGTACGAAGGATTTTCAATTTTATCTTCTCCTCTGGCGTCATTTACTTATGATACGCACCAGGCAGAAATGTGAGAGTTCTCAATACATCCCTGCCATCTGTCCATCCTCGTCGAGTTCCGTGCTGTCAAAATCAGAAGCCAAGGATGCCAACGGAGGATCGCAGTCTGATGAAGGCAAAGATGAATCGCAGACCACTGAACCCTCCGCCGCTTCATGCGTTTCACATGCTTCACTTGATCGGTCTGCTTCGCTGAAATCATTGAATGCGCCCGCCTCACTGAATCCATTTATCTCATTTGATGCGCTTCTTCCATTAAACTCGTTTGCTGTACTCGCCTCACTGAATTCGTTTGGTCCGTCTGCTTCGCTCAATTCATTTGCTGTACCCGCTTCACTCAACACGCCTTGCCTGCCCGCTTCCCTTAATGCATCCGTTCCATTTGATATAATTGCTTCGTCCGCATCCCAGAAAGACGAAGCATCCGCCGATAGCGGCGAATTTCCAGAATTCGTCCGCCTGTTCCTTCTCCTTGCCCGCCGCTTCTTCATCAGATCAAAAATATGCCGCATCTCATTTTCATGCAATGTAACGCCGCGCGACATCCGTTCATGATCCGGCGACCAATCCCTGATATCGTATTTCGGCAAGCCGCCGTTCCAGCAAACGAGATTCAGCTCCTTTCTCCAACCAGTAGAGTGAACAGTTATAACCCCTATTTCCTCCACGATTTCAAAACGGATCTCCCTGTCAAAATCACGATTCACTGCCATAATTTAATCTCCTTTCACTACTACAACATATTTATAGATAATACCCCCTTACAGCCAGTAAGGAATTATCCATCTTGTTGCTGATTACAAACAATACCTCTTTTATTAAATGTAAATTCATCTTAGCATAGCAGGAAATATTTGTCAACTATTTTATTCTATTTTTTCCATTTTTTTCATGTTTCTGTTTTCTGCTACCTATCTTCTACACCCCTGTTTTTCCTGTCGGCAATTTACAAGGCGAAAACAAAATCAAGCGATCCGCCCCTAGCCATCATTCTCTCAAAAAAGCAAAAATCACCATTTTAAGAGAATTTACAGCACATCCCGGCAAAAAACAGGCAGAAATCGCATTAAAATCAACAGGTTTCTCTCACATTTTAAAAAAATTACTTTTATAGAGAAAATCCCCTCCTATTTTCCCTTATTTTCTCTATCATTTAAAAAATTGTACAAATCAAGAGAAACTATCCCTCCTTTACAAAAAAAGAACCACTTTCACCCCTGAAATTCTCTCAAAAAATGCTTTTCCAAAAAATCAAGAGAATCCACGCCTAAAAAGAAACAATGAACAAACATCGCACCCCTCCTCCGAAAAGCAATACCGCACAAACCGCATAAATCGCATCAATAATTGAAACGATTCAAAATCTCCGCCCCTCTCCATTACGCCTTATTCGATAGTTGTTACAGCGCATCCTCCGTTTCCCCGGCCGCTTATCATGCAGCAAATTTTTCAAACAAAAAAATCCCCATCCGCATCATCTTGCAAATGGAGATTTTTCTATATCTCATCGCCTCGCTTCACGCTGTCGCGCCCGCGCAGCAATCAGCGCCAGCTCTCATCCTTTCCTGCCATCACCACAAAGGATTTCCGCAACGCTTCTGCTTCCCTAGGCCATTGCCGCCTTGATCAAAGCTGGCAGCTTCCTGCACTTTTCCTCTGAAATCGATGCCACCGACACCCGCAAGCCCTTGGCAAGCGGCACGATAAATACATCCTCCCGTTCCAGTTTCGCGCTGATCTCATCCGGATTATCACACGGAATAGAGAGGAAAAATCCAGCATCGAACGGAACTGTTTCAAGTCCCACACTCTGGGCTTCCTCTTCAAAAGCACGACCTCTGGCAAGCAGCATATCCCGGTAATGCGCCCGCTCCTTATCGACCTTTTCCAAAAGCGCCGGATCACTGTAAATTTTCGAAAGGATCACCTGTGCCACCTTTGCACTATTTGACCACGAGCCGCGCGAAGAATATTCACAAACCCGCTTAAACTCATCGGCAATCGCTTTGGTCTTCGCAATGCAGATCATCGCGCCGCACCTCGTGCCATAAAGCGTAAATGTTTTGGAAAGGCTGTAAGCCATGATCGGCAGAACGTTTTCAGGAAGCTCTGCAAGCTTCGGTAGAAACCGTCTGTATTCCTCCTCGTCCCCTGCAAAATCGATATAAGCCGCGTCAATCACCAGGGCAATCGCCTTGCCGCGCTTTGCTCCCTCACAAAGCACATCCACCACCTGATCCCAATCGGAAAGCGTAAGCGAATAACCCGTAGGATTGTGCGCTGGCGTGTTCATGATGATCACCAGACTTTCCTGTATATCCAGAAGCTGCATAACCTTTTGACGAAAAGCTTCCGCATGAAAGCTCCTTTGTGCTGTAAAAAATGTAAACGTTTCGATGGATCGTCCGAGTTCCCCGGCGATCGTATTGTATGGCGCCCAATGCCAATCACTTGTCAATACTTTATCTCCGGCAGCCGAATAATTTGAAATCACATTGCGAAGAGCACCCGTCCCGCCAGGCGTTGCCACCGCCTCGATAAATCCCTCCGGCTGATGCGCGCCAAAAGCGGCTTTCTGAACGGCTTCTTTAAACGGGGCAATCCCGCCAATCGGTGCATAATCCGCATAATCCTTCGGGCTTAACTGCTTAAAAACCGCCGCTACCGAAGAAAGCACCACTAATTCGCCACGATCATCCAGGAGCGAACCGATCGTCGCATTGATGACCTGCTCTGCGCCTTTTTCGGCAATCCGCTTCTTTGCCCTGTTGCTAATTCCAAAGATTTTATCTTCCTGTGGGATCGTTCTTCCGTTTCCTCTTGCTAAAATATACTCTGCCATTTCACTCTACCTCGCTCATTAAAATCCCATTCATCATACCATGGGGCAAATTTTATTACAAGTAATTAGCAGTATTAAATTCATTTTATATGTCGATACTAAACCCATGGGAGGTGAGACGTACATGAGACAGGAAAAACATCAACGAAAAGATAAACCTGCCGTCGCTTTAGTCCTGTGCTTCTGCCTGATGGCACTCGTTTCCATTTTTGTCGTAAAAGCCAATATCGATAAGGTCAAGGACAATATGGGAGTCGGGGAAGCGGCCGATGTCATAAAGGAACAGGCGGTAGATGAAACTCAAAAAAGCGATGCTGTCAATGCCGAAGTGATCGACAGCCGGGAAAACGAACCGGTAGAGCCAGACGAACCAGAGCCTGCTTCTGATTATATTGTTCCCGTCACAGGGGAAATTATCATGGAGCATTCGGTCGATATGCCGATATACTGGAAAACGCTGGATCAATACATGACCCACAACGGCATCGACATAGCCTCACCGCTGGGAACACCGGTACAGGCATGTGCTGACGGAACCGTAACCAAAATCGAAGAAAACGACAAGATGGGCGTAACGGTAGAAATCAATCATGGAGATAATTTGATTTCTGTATACAGTAATCTGGCCAGCGATGGCTTAATTGAGCTGGGCGAAGTGGTCGTGCAGGGAACAGTCATCGGGAAAGTCGGCCACAGCGCTATGTTTGAGTTTGAAAGTCCAGATCATCTGCATTTTGAAATGCACCAAGGCGATGAGCCGGTCGATCCGCGGAATTATATTAAATAAAGCGTTAGGCTTCCACGCACTGATAAGACAAAAGGCCATGAAATGCGAATGGAGAAACCAATGCTGAAACGCACCGGGAAAAGGCGCGTCATTGCAGTGAGATTGAAAAAGGCGCACAGATGAGAAAGGACGCTTTGCCGCATTGTGCATTGTGTATCGTAAGGAAAAAATTATGAGGAAAGAGAAGTTTCTTGAAAGCGAAGGGTTCATGTTTTCAAGAAGCTTTTTTTCATCCGCCAAATTTTCCAGGTGGAAAGCGTTCAATCTCGCCATACAAGCTCCGGCGTTCTGGCCGAAACCTCGTTCTGCATTATCCGGCAGCGCCGTCTCAATCGAGGCGTTCATTCTGTCACAAACTTCACATAATTGA
>CAJUEB010000071.1 GCA_910585135.1 uncultured Eubacteriales bacterium | reverse complement strand
GTCCTTATACGGTAGGCGTGTAGGTATTCGTTTAGGGTATCAGTAGTTAGAAGGCTGTGGTTTGTAGTCCAGGCAGAGTTATTGCCTCCATGGCGATAGAATGTGTATTTGGGAAGTCCATGGTAAGCCACACGATTTGCCTCTGCAAGTAGCCGGTACATTGCTGCGATATCATCATAAGCCCCTTCTTCTGGAAAACGGATTTTGTTCGCTAGTTCTTTGGAAAACAGCTTCGTTGGAAACGCCATATTGTACTTTTTCCGCCACATTAACTCAATAAGCGCTTCCTCGGCAGTCATGACCTTTTTTTCATCGAATGCCTTATCTGCTGCGCCGCAGATGGAAACATCTGCATCGTTTTCGTTGGCAAGGTTGTATAAAAATTCCAGGAAATCTGTTTCAGTCCAGTCGTCATCATCAATGAAAGCGATATACCTTCCTCGAACTGCGTCAAGCCCGGTATTTCTTCCTGCGCCGATATTTCCTTTTTTTCTGTGAATGACCCGAATTCGTCGATCCCGTGCAGCATACTCATCTGCAATGTCTCCGCTGCGGTCGCAAGAACCGTTATCTACGATAATAAATTCAAAATCCGGCTCACTCTGGTTTAGGATGCTTTCTATAGCTCTGGAAACGAATTGTTCCCGATTGTAAGTCAGCATGATCACGCTGATTTTCGGCTCTTTTTCTTTATGCACGATGCAATCCTCCGTGTTTTTACTGTAATGCTTTCTGTTTGATGAACTCGTAAATTTTTTGCCCTGCTGTACCGTCCGCATTAATAGCAAAATCTTGGAACATTTGTAATTGCAGGTTTCTGTATTCCTCCGCTTCGGGATAATTCTCCCGGTGGAGGATAAAGTCGATGAAACGTTCCGTATACCGATTAAAATGGGTGTTTCGCATAAAATCTTCTTCCAGAAAATTATCCCACCAGATACAAAGATTCCAGTTTCCAACGTTCGCTCCTTTTGCTGTCCGCATATTTTCTATCCTTCCTGCCAAAGGTGCGCGGAAATCCGCACCATCATCATAAACTGGCTGTGGCAACACTTTCGTTATCGAAGGAATGTAAAAAGGCTTGCCGGTGGCTGTATAAAGTAAGAGCAGGGAACTCTCGTCCGAAATCATCCCGTCGCTGTAGGCGATTGCCCGGTGTAAATCCTTCGTATCATCGAAAATTCCTTTATTTGCAGTCAGAAAGTCATTAATTATCCTCTGATACTCATCAAAAAGAGCAGGGCGCATGGACTGGAGCGTCGTTTCAAATAATGGATGGGGACGCCACCAGAGCAGCACATCTTCCCGTTTTTCAAAGGTCTCCAGAATAGAGCGAACCTTTGAAAAGTACTGACTTTCATGGGCTGGGTATTCTCCTACAGCCTCCGACTGCATGGCACTCGATTTGAGAAACTCGGAAAGACTGGTGTTGTAAAGAATGATCTTTTTATCGTCTGCCTTTTTCCTCCACTGCTTCGGCAGATTATAATCCCCTTTGCAGGTATTGATGATCTTATCAAATTTCGGCGATCCGAGCGGGACGAATTTTTCCTGAATCCGTTCCGGCGTCATCTGGTATTGTTGCGCTATTTTAGGGTTTTTCGCAAAAATCACTTTATGTGCTTCGGCTAATTCCACTGCCCATCTTATATCATAATGAGCGTACAAATGAACGGGAAGCAGTACACCGCTTTTCTGAAATTCCCCTTGTATATCCTCTGCCCAGGGATCGCGATACAGCCAATAGGGAAGCCCATATTCGATGTACACCAGATAATCGGTGAAATTTTTCAAGCGGCTGCTGTAAAAATTTGGGTGGACAGAGGTCACATAGTTCTGCCCATCGTAAGGGTTCATGATAAAAATTATATCGGGACGCCGCGCTTCCACATCATAGCTTTGCCAATCTGTTAGTTCGTATTTGTCGGAATAATATCTTGACCCTTCCAAATGTGCTTGACCGAGACTGCCGTCAGGATTGCGGTCGAAATAAGGAATGGGGATAAAGTATGCGTCACAAGCGGGATCTGCCTTGGCGGCGAAATAAACGCTTTCAAGGGAATCGGACATACTTGCCTTATAGCAAAAAAAGACTGCTTCGATCTTATCCACTTTTTGGTTATTTGCCGACGCTTGGAGTTTATGGACTACTTTTAGTATTTGGTTTACAGAGATTTTCCCTTGCGAGGCATGATAAAGCATTTCGTAAAGACTTTGCAAAAGAATCGCTAGTTCGCTATCGCTGTCTGAAACCTTTTCCACATAAGCGAACATGCCTGAAACAAATTCCTGTATATCTGCACACAAGTTTAAAAATTGCTGGTCCGCCTGTTTTTTCAGCTCTTCGCAGGCGATATTCAGTGTTTTTACCAGCTCAGAAAATTGTTGTATCTCTAATTTTCGCATTGTTTACCAAACTTTCCAAGGTGCACTGCCATCATTCCAATGGGATTGTAGGAAATGACGGTCGCGCTGAGTGTCCATGCATTGCCAATATCCATGATGCTTGTAAATGCCAAGATTCCCCTCCTTGGCTAGTGTTTCTAAAGGTGCTTGTTCCAAAATACAGCTATCGTCATCGTGAAGGTATTGGAATACCTCTGGATTCATCACCATGAAGCCGCCATTGACCCATCCGCCGTCTTCCTTGCTTTTTTCACGAAATTTGATAATTTTCTCTTTTGATTCGTCAAGTTCCAGTACACCAAAACGACTTCCCGGCTGTATTGCAGTCAGTGTTGCTACCGCTCCCGTCTTTCGGTGCGTGGTTAGCAATTGGTTCAAATCCACATCACTTACGCCATCGCCGTATGTCAGCATAAAAGGCTCGTTTTCGATATATTTTTGGATTCGTTTTACCCTGGCTCCAGTTTGCGCATATAACCCGGTATCCACTAGCGTTACACGCCAAGGTTCAGCTACATTTTCATGAATGATCATTTTATTTTCCGCAGAAAAATCAAATGTTACATCGGAGCAATGAAGATAATAATCTGCAAAATATTCTTTGATCACATATCCTTTATAACCGCAGCAGATGATAAAGTCATGAAAGCCAAAATGCGAATAGTATTTCATGATATGCCATAAAATCGGCTGTTCCCCAATGGAAATCATTGGCTTTGGCTTGAGGTGGCTTTCTTCACTGATCCGCGTCCCCAGTCCACCTGCTAAAATTACTACCTTCATTTGATGCGTCTCCTCGTATGCTCCTGTTTTTGTATTTTGCGTTCCTGCCATGGCAGGTTTTTAAATGCCTGTTAATCATTTTTTAAATAAGGCATATTTTGTCACCCATTTAGGATGATGCTTGCCGCATTGGACTGCGCTTTTCAGCACGGTGTTGTGCGGTCTGCTTCGCTCCTGGTACTTCTCGGAATGGAGTGATTTTCTCTCATTCCGAGTTCCCAAAGGTCTTGGCATACCCAATTCCCGGCGTTTTACCGGCTTCTAATGCCGTTTTGTTTTTTGCGGGGCTGCCCCATTAAGGAGCGAGTGTGTAAGGTGTGGTGTAGAACTTCATTTTCCACGCCCTGTCCCTTATTTCCTTAATGCAGCAGCCCGTATCATAAAGAAATCTTTTGCAGTTCTTTTTTCAGTTTCCCGATTCCGATGAAACGCTACCGATGGCGACGTTTATCTGCAAAATTTTTCTAATCATGAACAGATTCGTTGTGCTGTTTTTATAACGACTTTTATAGTGCTGTGCTTATAACATTGCTTGCTGCTTTGCGGCATCTCCTTTTTGTAGTCGTTCCTGTTCTTTTAAAGCTTTTCCTCGACTCTTTGCGTTTTTGGCTGTATTGTGCTTTTCAGTTAGCTTTAGCCCGCAACTCTCGCAGATGAAAACCCCATGCTTTTTAATGCCATGCTTCCCGCATCGGCTGCATATATTGCTGATATCTTTTCCAAAAACTTCAACGAACTCTATAGCATATTCTTTGCATTTCTGTGCAAGACGTTTTTTGACATATCCCCTCTGCCACATATTGACTGAGTAGTTGATTTTTCGTATAGCGCCTACTGTCGGTGTTGGCGGCAGCTTTGGGAGGTAAATAACCCTGGGCTTTTCCGTTTTCAGCATTCGGTTGATTTCTGCGTTAATATAGGAGTGAAGTGTAGCTTCCAGACGCTTTTTCTTCGCATAATACTTTTTTCTGCCGGGGTTGTGCCGACTATTTTTTCGATAGCGTGTCAATCCCGTTCGGATATATTCCGTGAGATCCATCTGATGCACCCCGAACTCCGCACCATAAACATTCCCTTGGTCAGTTATGAACATTTTTGTCATACTGATTGCCAGTCCTATTTCATTGCAGTAGTCTGGCCGGTTTTTCACTTGGATTGTCACTGGGATGCTGAGCTTAACCTTTCCTGTTTGTGGGTCGATTGTCACATGGATTTGCCTCTCATAGTGGTTGTTATCTGTGAGGGGGATAAATATCCGCTTGCGGTTTTCCTTGGTGGAAAGGTAAATTCCATGGTCTCCATAGCGATAACCTTTCGTCGTCACGGAAAATCCGTCAGTTGCATTGGTATGTAGCTTCTTTAAGTGTTTTCTCACTTGACGGCGCAGGTACTGATCCAGTCGCTTAGCGTTTACCGAAGCCCGTAATGTACTGTAGGATTCTTGCCAGTTTCCATCTGCTGACGGTGTTTTACCGGAAAGAACTGCCGAAAAACACTGGCTTTGCTTGATGGTAAATCTCAGGTAATGGCGTTCTTCCGGCATTAGCTCTGGATGCGTGCGGATGTTTTTTTCTACTTTGGTTCGGATATGGGACCATTGGCTTTTGATATCCCCTAATGCGTCGAAAATGGCGCAGTAAAAATATACCGCAGGCAGTCCTAAATTGTTTCGCAGACCGCTTTTTGTCATTTCATTTTGAACCGTATAACCCGGATAAAGCTTGGAAATGCTATTGATTCCACCGTAGCGTTGATAGACGTAATTTTTTACTTTGCAGTAATCGCAAGCGATTTCTTCCAGCTTTTTCATGTCAGCAGGAAGCAGTATTCCCTTGCTATACTGGTAAACTGTTTTGAACATCTCATTTTGTGATGTATCTCTGTGGTGTTTCTCTTTGTGGTTTTCTCGATTATCCGTGGCTGTGTAATCTTGTCTCATTATCAAAAAGTGTACGTTTTGAAATAATATTTAAATCGTTCATAATAAGTGGAAATGGGTGCAATATCGTTATCTGGGCAAAAAAAGATTGAAATAATGCTAAAGTTTTGTTAATATGATGTCGAAAAAATTAATGAGTTAACTGTTTCAAAACGTACACTTTTTGAAACAGTTTTTTTATATAAAGAAGACTTCGGCTTTCACTAAAACGGTGCGAGGCTTTGGTGAAGTGTTGTATTTAGCGCTGTCGCGCTTTTTTCTTTTTGTTTACCGTTTTCTTTGTGTTTTGCTGTTTAAACGGTGAGCATTCTGCGCTGCCAAAGAAGATACTGTAGGGTAGCTATTCATGCTATGCTTTTTTCAGCGTTTGAATTGTGAATGGATATCAAAACGGTGAACTGCCATAGATAAGAAGGTCTGGTAGATTAGCAAGTTTGATAATTTTGTTTCATGTTTCCCATTGCTTCCACGTTTTACCGTGCAATGTTTGCCTAAACGATGAAACTTATATGCTGCTAACGTAATCGCTTATGATATCGCCTGCAATTTAATCGGCGAAATTCACCCTTTTAATTTATGCATCGGTTATTCATTGGTTATCTTTCGAAAATTTCATGAAAATGTAAAGTTTTTAAGATTTTACGCAGTTAATGCACACTAACTGCATACCAACTGCACACCAACTGCACACCAACTGCACGTTACTTTCATTATATAAAGGGGATTCACCTCTCTTAATTGGATAAAAACAGATGTTTTGGCATATTATAGGATATATTTTGGTGCATTCATTGGGAATTTGTCTTTTGTAAAGTAAAAATGGCCGAACGGTGCGTATGTTCATGCAATATAACGATAATTTATGCACAAAGATTGTTTTTGACAGCTGGTTAGTGTGTGCTAACTACAATATTTTTTAAAAAATTTACATTTTCAATATTCTTCGTTCTGTTATTTGATTCTGCTGTGTACTATCCTGCTGTTTCACTGAATCATTTATTCTACCGTTTTCCCTTTTGCCGTTTTCTTCTTTTGGCATGTTCCAGTCCGGCATGTTTCATAGCAGCGTTTCCATTAATGCCTAAACATATAAAAAAGGCTACAAACGAAAGAGTTAATGTTCCACATCGGCGTTTTCCGTTAATGCTTAAACTTGAAAAACAAAGCTTGACCCTCCTCTTAGGTGAGGATGTAAACTGTTCATAGATTCGAATCAATGATGACGGAAGGAGTATAAGCAGATGTTGCAAATCGGAACATTTTCAAAGATATGCCAGACAAGTATAAAGACATTGCACCACTACGATAAAATCGGCCTGCTTGTTCCGGCAGAGGTAGATCGCTTCACAGGGTATCGTTATTACCGAAGCGAACAAATCGATACGATGAACTACATCCAGCGCCTGAAACGCTATGGGTTTTCACTGGATGAGATCCAGCACCTGATTACCCTTTCGGATAAAAAAGAACTTTCGGCAAGGCTTCGGCAGCAAAAAGAAAAGCTGAGGCGGGAGCAGCAGGAAATGACCATCATCCTGAATGAACTTCAGACACATATTTCTGTATTTGAAAGGACAGGTGATATTATGACTTACCAAAAAGGCTATGAAATAGAAATCAAGCATTCCCCAGCTATGCATGTCTTGGCAAGCCGCGCCGTGATGGGCGTGGATGAATTTGGGAAGCATTACGGGACGCTCTTTGAGCGGGCGTCCAAGGAAAAGATTTCGCCTACGGGATTAAATGGCGCACGCTACTACGATGAGGAGTTCGATCATAAATCTTCTGATATTGAGGTGTTCATCGAAATAAAGGAAAAAGAGAAGGCAGATATGATGATCAAGCCTATGGAATGCGCGATGACAGTGCATCATGGTGGATATTCCACGCTTTCGGAGGCATATGGGGCGGTCGCTTCATGGATTCTTGAAAATGGCTATGAGTATGACGGAGCGCCGTTTGACCTTTATATCAAGACACAGTTTGATTCATTATCACCGGAGGATTGGGAGACGGAGGTATATTTTCCGATCCGTAAAAAGCAAACGAAGTTAGGGTAAGAAAGGTTGACAAACCAGCCGCCTTGAAATATAATCCAGGTTATATATAACTTGGATTATATTTTTATATATGAAATACCAGCGGCTATATCCGCAAATGAAAAACCCGTGTTTTATGCGGAGAGGGGTTTCAAAGTGAAAAGGAGGTGCAGTTATGCCGGCAAAAGCAAAGGTGACAAAAGAAATGATTATTGATGCGGCATTTGAGGTCGCAAGGGAGGCGGGCGCGGAAAACATCAATGCGAGGACGGTATCAAAGAAACTGAACTGCTCCACGCAGCCCGTGATGTACCATTTTGCGACGATTGCAGAATTAAAAAAAGCGGTATACGCGAAGCTGGATCGCTATCATTCGGAATATCTGATGAACATTGAAACCCTGCAAAACGGGATGATGCTCGGAATTGGATTGAATTACATTCGGTTTGCGGTTGAAGAACCGCACCTGTTCCGATTTTTGTTTCAATCGGGCTTTGTCATTGAAAACAACCTGCTGGAAATGGTTGAATCCGAGGAGCTTGTGCCTGTCATTTCCGCGATGCGGGAGGCGACGGGCTTGAGCCTTCCGCAGACCAAAAAGGCTTTTTTAACAATTTCTTTGTTCTCCCATGGGTATGCAAGCATGATCGCGAACAATTCATTGGACTATGATGAAGCACTGATAAAGGTTCACTTAGAGCGGGCATATCGGGGCGCGGTATTAGCCGCACAGGAGGAAGAAAAATGAAAAAAATATATGAAAAAAGCGAACTAATCTTTGCGCTTGTCTGGACTGTGATTTACTGCGCTTTGCAATCCTTCGCAAATCCGTTAAATGAGATTGTTGGCACTGCATATTCTGTGAGTGCCATTTTCTGTATCCTGCAAACCGCTATCTTGTTTGCTTTTTTGCAAAGGAACGGCTTGCTGAAACGGTATGGGCTTTGCAAATCCCCGATACCTGCCCGTAGATTCCTCTATTATCTGCCTCTTTTTATCTTAGCTACAAGGAATTTTTGGAACGGTACTGCATTCAATTTGGATTTACCTGGTACAGTTTGTTATATTGTTTGCATGCTTTGTGTAGGTTTTTTGGAGGAAGCGATTTTTAGGGGACTTCTTTTTAAAGCGATTGCAAAAGACAATGTAAAAACGGCGATCATCATTTCAAGCGTTACGTTTGGACTGGGGCATTTGCTGAATTTGGTAAATGGAAGCGGCGCAGAGCTTACGGAAAATCTGTTTCAGGTCACCGGGGCGATTGCGATCGGCTTCATGTTCGTGGTTTTGTTTTATCGTGGCGGGAGTCTGCTTCCTTGTATCATCACGCACGCTGCAATAAATATCACCAGTATTTTCGCAAATGAAACGGGATTAACGGTGGAAAAGCGCATGATTTTCCATCTAGTGCTAATTGCGATTACCGTTTCTTATGCGTTGATCCTAATAAAGACACTCCCGGAAGGTCAGCGTGCAAATGGGAATAGAGAAGCAAAGGGGTGATCTGGAAACAACGTAAAAACGGAAACAAGTCATTAATTTCTACTGGTTGGAATCCGTTTTTCCGCTAAGTTTTTGCTCACTCAATGCATTTTGTGTTATAGCTCCAATATAATCGCAAAAATTGGTATCGTCAGCAGGGAAAACACCGTAGAAAGCAGCACGCTCTTCGTCGCAAATGCGATTTCGCCATGATACTGCTGGCTGAAAATCGCCGAAACGGCAGCCGCGGGCATTGCGAAAGAAATGACCAGCACCTTTTCCATGAGGGAAAACTCCCCAGCAAACAATTTCACGACCAGAAGTGCTACCACTGGTACTGCCAGAAGACGCAGTGTCAAAACCGCATAGACCTGCCAATCTCCCACAACTTCTTTTATTTTCAGCCCCGCAACCTGAAATCCGATGACGAACATCGTCAGCGGCGTTGTCGCATTTCCGATCATCTCGATCGAACCGGCCAGCAAGGACGGCAGCCTGATATCCAGCAGGAACAACGCCAATCCGATGATAACGCCGATCAGCCCAGGGCTTAAAAATTGTTTGAAATTCATCTTGGTATTGACGCCTGCCGAAAGCTGTATCAGTAGGATGCCGACGGTAAACAGCAGGATATCGTTGATCAATTCTATGATAGCAGCAAAGAAAAGAGCGCTGTCTCCATAAAGTGCTTTGATGACGGGAATGCCGATGAAACCCGTATTTCCAAATAGTAGCATGAATATGACGAGGTATTGCTTGGATTTCGTGAGCCTGATTAGTTTCGCCGCCGGAACGCTGATCACAAACAATGCGGCAAATATTAAGGCGCATAGCAACAATATGCAGCCGCTGTCCTTCAGCGTCTGCATATTGAATTCTATTTGCATCGCGTCGATCACCAGACACGGCCAAGTCAGGTTGACGACGAAGCTGTTAAGCCCCGCCGCCTGATCATCTGACAATAGATTGGCTTTTTTGAAGATAACGCCTGGTATGATCAGAATGAATATCATAACCAGCGAACGCAGGATTGACCATACTAGCATTGAAAGCGCCTCCTTGGTTTTCGTAAAATCTCCTTTTGCCTCAGAAGTTTCCTTCTTGCTTTTGGAAATGTCTCCTTGGTTTTCCGGCAGACGTTTCCCGTTTAATGCTCTCGCAAACAGTTGCTTCTATTTCCCGTAAGCGTTTGCTCTGATTTTTTCGGAAACGTCTTCCTTAATCTTCTTGAAATTCCCTCTCTTTGGAAGCTTTCCTTCTCGATGTTTCCTTACTCTTTGTAATTTCCCCTTGGCGCATAATGCGTATGCAGGAGCTGATGCGCCCTGCTTCCGCCTGCCATGCCGAGATACTCTTTGTAGAGCTTCTTAACGGAAGGATTGTTGTGAGATTTCCTGATGAAGGTATTTCGATCTTCCTTATACAGTCCCTTAGCGCGTTCTTCCCTGATATCGATCCAGTTTCTGACATCGGATAACTGGAGCGGCTGTCCGCCGCCGTTGACGCATCCGCCTGGGCAGGCCATGATTTCTACGAAGTGGAATTCTTCTCCTGACTGAATGGCGTTCATCAACTTTCTGGCATTTCCAAGACCGTGAGCGACAGCAGCCCTAAGGGTCAGGTCGCCTGCCTGGATGGTGGCGATTTTGATTCCCTCAAGCCCGCGTACATCTTCATATTCGAAATTATCCGCAGAGCTTCCAGAAAGCAGGTCTGCGACCGTTCGCAGTGCCGCTTCCATTACGCCGCCTGTAGCGCCGAAGATCGCGCCAGCGCCGGAAGCCTTTCCGAACGGATTGTCAAAGTCCGAATCGCCCAGCTCAGGAAAATCGATCCCGATATCGTAGATCATCTTTCCCAGCTCCCTGGTGGTGAGAACCACATCTACATCCGGAATACCATCCGACTGCATTTCCGGCCTTGCAGCTTCAAACTTCTTCGCCGTGCATGGCATGATGGAAACGACGAATACATCCTTCGGGTCGATGTTGTTTTTCTCCGCATAATAGCTTTTCAGGATCGCGCCAAACATTTGGTGCGGTGATTTGCAGGAGGAAACGTAATCCAGCATATCAGGGAAATTGTGCTCGCAGAATTTGATCCAGCCAGGGGAACATGAAGTGATCAGCGGCAATTTGCCACCGCCCCTGATTCTGTCAATTAGCTCTGCGCCTTCTTCCATGATGGTCAAGTCAGCGCCGGTATCGGTATCGAAAACCTTGTCAAAGCCCAGCATTTTGAGCGCAG
>CAJUEB010000070.1:5118-11038 GCA_910585135.1 uncultured Eubacteriales bacterium | reverse complement strand
AATGCAGAAAAAACACTTGCATTTCTCGATCAATTTGGCAGCCAAAAGCCGTATGTGAAAATCGGAATGGAGCTTTACTATGCGGAAGGTCCGTCTATCGTCAAAACATTAAAATCCCGGGGGCATCAGGTATTTCTTGATTTGAAACTTCACGACATCCCTAATACCGTCAAGAAAGCGATGGCCGTACTTTCCACGCTAAAAATCGATATGTGCAATCTGCATGCCGCCGGGACAAAGGAAATGATGAAGGCGGCGTTAGAAGGCCTTACGAGGGCGGACGGCACAAGACCGCTTCTGATCGCAGTAACCCAGCTTACCTCCACGACGCAAGAACGGATGGAAACGGATATTCTGATCGAAAAACCGATCGAGGAAGTCGTTTCCCGGTATGCTGCGGGCGCTAAAGAGGCAGGCCTTGACGGTGTAGTCTGCTCGCCGCTGGAAGCTGGCACGGTACATAACACCTGTGGAACTGATTTCTTGACGGTTACGCCGGGCGTGCGTTTTGCAGACGATGGAAAAGGCGACCAGGCGCGTGTCACAACGCCTGCCAAGGCAAAGGAAATGGGTTCTGATTATATCGTCGTCGGGCGAAGCATCACCGGGGCGCAAGATCCGAAAGCGGCTTATGAACGGTGTCTACAGGAATTTATTGATTGACCTGGATCAACTTTGTCGATGCTGTCGGCCGATCATGACAACTATTTGGAATAGTGTTGTCCAATGCTGGAAGACGTCCGAAGCATCATTGTTTAAGATTGCCGATTAATACTGGCAGACGTTTAAATTGAGGTGAATGAGAGATGAATAAAATGAGAAAAGAAATTGCGAAGGGGCTTCTTGAAATAGAAGCCGTATTTCTGCGGCCGGATGAGCCGTTTACATGGGCAAGCAGCATCAAAAGCCCCATTTATTGTGATAACCGCCTGATCTTAACCGCCCCGGAAATAAGAGATAAAGTGGAGCAGGCAATCGCCGATGTGGTAAAGTCTGATTATCCGGCAGCGGAAGTATTAATGGGAACGAGTACGGCCGGAATTGCCCATGCAGCCATCGCCGGACATATCCTGGGACTTCCGATGGGCTACGTCCGTTCCGGCGCAAAGGATCATGGCAGGAATAACCGCATCGAAGGAAAACTGAAACAGGGACAACGGGTCGTCGTGATCGAAGACCTCATCTCAACAGGCGGCAGCGTGATCGACGTCGTGGAAACACTGCGGGAGGCGGGAGCAGATGTTCTCGGCATCGTGAGCATCTTTACATATGGAATGAAAAAAGGGTGCGAGCGTCTGGCTGCGGCTGATGTGAAAAACATCAGCCTTACGGATTTTGACGCAGTAGCAGAAACGGCCTTGGAAACAGGCTATATAAAGGAAGCCGATATCGCAAGATTGAAAGCCTTCCGGGACAACCCACAGGACGAAGGCTGGATGAACAGGCTGCATGACTAAAAAACGGAGCAGGAGGAAGAAATGAAACATTTAATCGACATTATGGAAATGAGCGTAGAAGAAATCGGCCAGCTCATTGAAACTGCCAACGATATCATCGCAAACCCGGCAAAATATGCACAAAAATGCAAGGGCAAGAAGCTGGCGACGTTATTCTTTGAACCATCAACGAGAACGAGGCTGAGCTTTGAAGCTGCGATGTACGAACTAGGGGGAAATGTCCTAGGCTTTTCCGAAGCACAGAGTTCTTCAGCCGCCAAAGGAGAAAGCGTTTCCGATACGATTCGTACCGTGGGCGCTTATGCCGATATTATCGCCATGCGCCATCCCAAGGAAGGCGCGCCGATGGTGGCGTCGAGAAAGTCCATCGTCCCGATCATCAATGCCGGGGATGGCGGACACAATCACCCGACACAGACGCTGACGGATCTTTTGACCATCAGCCGGGAAAAGGGCGGATTTAATGATCTGACGATAGGCTTATGCGGTGATTTGAAGTTCGGAAGAACGGTACACTCGCTGATCAGCGCCATGTCCCGCTATGAAAAGGTCAGGTTTGTGCTTATTTCCCCGGATGAGCTGAAAATCCCCGAATATCTCAAGCACGAGGTATTGGATAAAAAGGACTTAGAATATATGGAAACAGCAGACCTGGAAGCAGCAATGCCGCAGCTTGATATCCTCTATATGACGAGGGTGCAGAAAGAACGTTTTTTTAATGAGCAGGATTATATGCGCTTAAAGGACAGCTATATCCTCACGCCGGATAAGCTCCGTAACGCAAAGCAGGATTTGAGCATTTTGCATCCGCTGCCCCGCGTGAACGAAATCTCCATCGCCGTGGATGACGATCCCAGGGCAACTTATTTCGAGCAGGTGCGCAACGGTAAATTTATCAGGATGGCACTGATTTTAAAGCTTTTGGAGGTGAAATAAATGCAAATAGACAAAATTGAAAACGGCATCGTGCTGGATCACATCAAAGCAGGGCAGGGAATGGAGCTTTACCGGATACTGGGGCTGGATGCGCTGGACTGCCAGGTCGCACTGATCAAAAATGCAGAAAGCGGCAAGATGGGCAAAAAGGATATCATTAAAGTGGACAGGATGATCGACGTCAATCTGGATGCCATCGGCTATGTTGACCCCAATATTACAGTCAACATCATCAAGAATGGCAGGCGCGAAAAGGTGGAACATATCGGACTTCCTGACGAAATCGTGGATATCATTAAATGCAAAAATCCAAGATGCATCACGACGACAGAGCAGGAACTACCGCATGTGTTCCGGCTGACCGATCAGGAAAACCGCGTTTACAGATGCATTTACTGCGAAAGCAAAGCAAAATAGCGGCGGCATAATGCAAAAGTGAGACAATAGCAGAGCAGGGCAATCGAAAGACCATCAAACAAAATGCGGCCAATCATATGATTTTCCCGCTGATTAAAACATGAAAAGCATAAAAACGGCACATACTATAGGAAAGAGAAAATCTGTTATCTTGACAGCTTTTTCAATGCTAACAAATGGAGGATCATTATGGGAAAAATCTGTACGACGGTTTTAGGCTTAGGCGTTGCCGGAACGATCATCGGCATGGAATTATACCGATGCATGGACAATAAGGATCGACGCGAATTAAAAAAAGATGTAAAATGCGCAGTAGAGGATTTAAAAACAGCAACGGGAAAAATCATGGAAATGCACTGAGCCTGGGCGGGGAAGGAAACCCCCGCTTTTTATTTGCTTTTTATTGTGCCCATTTATTGAAATCTCAACGTTTTTCTGCTATAATTTAAAGCTAAGCATTGTTTTCAAATGAGAAATGATATCATATTTTAGGAGGACACGTACAAGATGGAAAAACTAGGCCTGAATCAGATCAGGGAGAAGTTCCTAACATTTTATCAATCAAAAGACCACTACAGAAGGCAGAGCTTTTCGCTGATTCCCGAAAAGGATAAGAGCCTGCTTATTATAAATTCCGGAATGGCGCCGTTAAAGCCTTACTTTGCGGGGCTGGAAACGCCGCCGGGCAAACGAATGACCACATGCCAGAAATGCATCCGTACCGGGGATATCGAAAACGTGGGATATACATCAAGGCACGGTACATTTTTCGAAATGCTGGGCAGCTTTTCCTTTGGCGATTACTTTAAGGAAGAGTCCTTAACGTGGGGCTGGGAATTTATTACAGAGGTTTTGAAAATGCCGACTGACAGGCTATGGGCTACCGTATATGAAGATGATGACCAGGCATATCATATCTGGAAGGATATCATCGGTATGCCGCAGGAACGGATCGTGCGTCTCGGAAAGGACGATAATTTCTGGGAAATCGGGACAGGACCTTGTGGGCCATGCTCTGAAATCTATTTCGACCGGGGCGAAAAATACGGCTGCGATAACCCGGATTGCAAGCCGGGCTGCGACTGTGACCGGTATGTGGAATTCTGGAATCACGTATTCACGCAGTTTAACCGGGATGAAGAAGGAAATTACACGGATCTGGCGCACCCGAACATCGATACCGGCATGGGCCTGGAACGGCTTGCCTGCATTATGCAAGGCGTGGAATCGATCTTTGATATCGATACCATTCAGTACATCCGTGAAGGCGTTGTCAAGACGAGCGGCGTAAAGTACAGGAACGGGGAAGCAGCTGAAGACATTTCCATTCGGATCATCACGGATCATCTTCGCTCCATGACCTTCATGATCGGAGATTCCATCCTCCCTGGAAATGAGGGCAGGGGATATGTACTACGGAGGATTATCCGGCGCGCTGCAAGGCACGGCAGGCTGCTGGGGATCGAAGGTCCATTCCTTGCCGACCTGTGTGAACGGGTCATTGATGTTTCTGGAAAGGCTTATCCTGAGCTGGAAGAACGCCGCGCGATGATTAAAAAGGTCATTAACGTAGAGGAAGAAAAATTCGCTTCCACCATTGACCAGGGCATGAAGTTCATCAATGAATATATCGACGAAATGAAAACAGGCGGACAAACCGTTTTGGAAGGAGAAAAAGCGTTCAAGCTGCACGATACCTATGGTTTTCCGATCGATTTAACGCGGGAAATCCTGGAGGAATCAGGCTTTTCAGTCGATATCCAAGGCTTCGAAACTGCCATGGAGGAGCAGAAGAAGCGTTCACAGGTAGAGCAGGATATGGAAGGCGCAGGCTGGGAAGAAGCAAGCTCGGATTTCATCCTCACAGGCGATACCATATTCACCGGGTATGATACCATGGTAGAAAACAGTACGGTAAAGGCGATTTTCTGGAACCAGAAACCATTAACCACCGTTTCGGAAGGAGATACTTGCCGGATCGCGATGGATAAAACGCCGTTCTACGCAGAAAGCGGCGGACAGGCATGCGATACGGGTATTATCTATAACGATGACTTTGCAGCAGAGGTCGTCGAAGTCATTAAATTCCAAAACGTTTTTGGCCATAAAATCATCGTTAAGAAGGGAACGCTGAAAGTCGGGGAGCAAGTGGTTTGTATGCCGCGCGTACCGTATAGGAATATGACGGCTGCCAACCATACGGCTACGCACCTTTTGCATAAAGCACTGAAGGAGATTCTCGGCGAACACGTTAAGCAAGAAGGGTCTTCCGTGACGAAGGATGGGCTTCGGTTTGATTTTAACCATTTCCAGGCGATGACGCAAGAAGAAATCGATCAGGTGGAGCACATCGTGAACGATAAAATCAGCCATTTTATCGATGTAAAGACGCAGGAAATGCCGATCAAAGAAGCATTGCGATCGGGGGTAACTGCGCTGTTTGAAGAAAAATACGGTAATGTCGTGCGAGTTGTCTCGATTGGGAATTATAGCAAGGAGCTTTGCGGCGGTACGCATGTAGCGAATACCGGGCAGATCGGTGCATTTAAAATTTTAAGTGAATCAGGAGTTGCTTCGGGCATCAGGCGGATCGAAGCGGTCACAGGACTTGGTCTTTTGGGAAAATACAACGAAGATGAAAAGCTGATCGGTGATACTGCGGACGCACTCAAATCGAATCGGGATAATATCTCCGACCGCTGCGCTGCGCTGGTGAATGAAGTCAAAACGCTGAAAAAGGAAATCGAAGATCTGAAAAACGCACAGATGGATAAAGGCGTTGGTTCTCTGGTCGATGAAGCGAAGCAGATTAATGGGATCAAGCTGATCACCAAGGAGTTTAGTGATTATAACATCAACGATTTAAGAGGACTTTCTGATAAAATCAAGGCACAGCATAAGGGCGTTGCGATGGTATTCGCTGCGGTTACAGGCGGAAAAGTAACCTTCCTCGTTTCCCTTACGGACGATTTAGTAGAGAAGGGACTGCACGCCGGAAAGCTGATCAAAGAGATCGCAGCAGCAGCTGGCGGCGGCGGCGGCGGAAAGGCTGACATGGCACAAGCCGGTGCAAAAGATGCCGGAAAAATCAAAGATGCGTTTCAAAAGGC
>CAJUEB010000070.1:0-5108 GCA_910585135.1 uncultured Eubacteriales bacterium | reverse complement strand
AAGAATTACTTGGCTAAAGGCAATCGCTTCGTGAAATCACTGAGGGAAATTGCTAAAAAGACAATTACTGGACGGAATCGCTTGATGGGAAGAAATCGATTAAGCGAGAGCTTCAATCAGGTGCAAGAAATCGGTCAGTCTTGAGGAACCCCATTTAGTTAACCATAATTATATTACGTCGCTTTTGACGTGTGATAATTTTGTGTAATTATTTGGATTCCCTTGTAATTCTATTCCATTCAATGGTATAATAATTTAACCGTATAGAACAGTGGAGGTGTTTTTATGGATAGACAAACCAGAATGTATGATAATTTCGATAGAATCGAACAGAGGACGATAGAAGAAATTTTAAATATAGTATATGATGCTTTGGAAGAGAGAGGTTATAATGCGATCGACCAGATGGTAGGCTATATTTTATCAGGCGATCCGTCTTATATCACAAGCAATAACAATGCCAGAAACATTATGGGGCGTATCGAACGTGATGATTTGGTAGAAGAATTGATTCGGGCTTACCTCCATAAATAACAATTGAATCATTCATAATGGACGGACAGCAATGTCCGTCTTTTTAACTGTAATCAGTGAATTATAATCAGAATATTTTCTTAATTCACTGAAAGGTGATTCGACTAAGGTTTCAATGTAATTCAAAGGAGCGAACGAATATGAGAAAAATAGCGCTGGATGTAGGCGATAAAACGATCGGGGTTGCTGTCAGCGATGCACTGGATATTACCGCACAGGGCATAACCACCATCGAACGGATCGGCATCCGCAAGGATGCCGGAAAGGTCATGGACTATATCAAAGAATATGACTGTGATACAGTAGTGATTGGACTGCCAAAAAAACTGGACGGGACGGATAGTCCGCAAACCGAAAAAGTTTATGAATTTAAGACCATGCTTGAAAATAAGATGCGCAGCAGCGGTATGGCACACATCAAAGTGGAATTCTATGATGAACGGTTTACGACTGTGATGGCAGAAAAGGTCCTGATCGAAGCGGATATGCGCCGCCAAAAACGAAAAAAGGTAATCGACAAACAAGCTGCCGTTATTATCCTGCAAGGATATTTGGATGCAAGAAAAGCATAGAAAGCATCGAGAGCGAATACATAAATGATACTGGAAGGGAGTTATTTGGGATTGACTCAACTATTCCTATAATCACAATTATCGGAATAGTTGACATCATCAAAATGCCTAAAGCGGTATTTACGCTATTTATGGGTTTTCAAATGGCGAATTCTATGATTCTCTTATTATGAAAAACACCATGTGATCCTATCATTTAGATTCATGGTGTTTTTCTTATTATATAAAAACTTATGTATTGTCATGTTAGTTGCCCACAAAAATGTGAGGCTCTATTTTTAGATATAAGCGATTTTTCTGAACGTGTCGATATCTTAACCGATGATATTGAATCACTTTCTGAAATTGACGACCGTTTTTCCATTACGAGTGATAAAAATATATTCCTTTGCAATTAATTCAAGATACTTTCCAAAATTCATTTTGAACTCCGTTGCTGTAACGACCATAAAGGAATTTTCTCGAATTTCTATCTTTCTATCAAGCTTTATAGATCTTCTGGGATCTGGATTACCATATCCGGCTTCAGATCGGATGCATCGATTTCGTTGATCCGGCAAATCTCGTAAACAGCTTTGCGCGTATCGGTGTCATCGGCTTTATATTGATTGGCGAGATCCCACAGCGTATCGCCGGATACAACCTTAACCTGTACATACTGCGGCTTTGTTAATGCGGTCGATGTATCTGAACCTGTTATGGCGTTAAACCCAGTGATCAGTAACGTGAATAGGATCATCATCGTTGTAATAAAACGGAATTTTGAAGTAATTCTATATTTTTTTCTTTGTCTCTGTGTTCTCATATCGTGATCCTCTCTTTCCTGCCCTATTAAACATTTGTTCGTTTCTTGTTTCTATTATATAAGAACACACATTTGATGTCAACACTTTTTTAAAACGTTTGTTCTTGTTTTTTTTCACCACGCATCTAAAAAACCTGATTGCTTTTCTCGTTGCCAAAATGAGAAAAAGCTTTCTGAGCAATATAAAAAAATAAACAACTCCATTACAGACCTGCTGCCTATCGAGGCACTGCAATGAAGTTGCTATTTATATGTTTGCTTATTTTATATGAAAAGAGTTTCTTCCCTACTTATCCTATTAGTGGCAACAACGTATTACTGCCTGCCGCCCTCTGCCTTCTTACATCCGCATCAGCTTGTCATAAGCTTTATCCATAACGCTGGTAATTTGTTTTCGAAACAAAACGCCAAGAAGACAGAGAATCAATGCGATGACAGCAATGATGATGGCACTTGTATATCCCCCTACTTCAACTTGCCTTCCGATGAGCAGGCTGCCCATCATGCCCGGCGAGCGGCCGATCAGGGAAATAACGAGAAACGGTTTCAGCTTCATTTCCGATAATCCGGCTACATAACTACAGAGATCCTTGGGAACGCCAGGAATGAGATAGATGAGAAACACAAGGATAACAGCCTTCTTGCTGTTCAATGTTTTCAGCATATTGCGGATCTTCTCTTCACTGAAAATAAGATGCATGATGTCGTGACCGAGAATCTTTGCAAGATAATAGGTAATCACCGTTCCGATAAACGCACCCACTAAAGACCAAAGATAGCCGAGCCAGAATCCATACATATATCCGGCGGCAAATTGGAGCCACTGCCCCGGAATGATACAGATGACGATTTGAAGAATCTGAACAGCGATATAGATAAAAATGCTTTGCGTACGGTATTCCTCAAAAAAGGCATTGACATCTTCAAGGCTTGAAAACTGCTCGATGATATCGTGTTGAAAGAAATAGATATACAGTGGTATCCCGATTAAAATCGTCAGCAGCAAAGCAAATTTGAATATACTGCTGAAAATTTTAAACCGTTTCTTTAATTTATCCTTTTCATTTTTTGTGAAAGACATCTATGCAATACACCTGAACTTTCCGAATTCTCAGTTGCTATAATGTGATAAGCTTTTTATCATACAGTTCCTGTAATGCTTTAATCACGCCGAATTTAGAGTGTTCATACGTTAATCCGCCTTGGAAGTAAACGATGTACGGCTTCCTGATCGGTGCGTCCGCTGAAAGCTCGATGGATGAGCCTTGTACAAATGCTCCGGCTGCCATAATCACGGGATCATCATAACCCGGCATAGCCCACGGTTCAGGTGTTACATGGGAATCCACAGGCGCAGCAGCCTGAATTCCCTTGCAAAAGGCAATGACGCTTTCCGCTGAGCCGAGCTTAACTGCTTGGATAATATCGCTGCGTACATCTTCTGCTTTTGGGCATACGTCGTAACCCAAAAGCTCAAATGCTTTCGCACACAAAGCAGCTCCCTTTACTGCACCGTTCACGGTCTTAGGTGCGATAAACAATCCTTGCAGCATGGTTCTGGTCTGCCCGAACGTAAGACCGCATTCCCCGCCAATTCCCGGTGAGGTCATGCGATAGGATATTTTCTCAATCAGATCTGCTTTCCCGGCGATGTATCCGCCGGTCAGGGCAAGCCCGCCCCCCGGATTTTTGATCAGAGAGCCAGCGATGACATCGACGCCTACATCCGTCGGTTCTTTCACATGAAGAAATTCGCCGTAGCAATTGTCCACCATACAGATGATGTCAGGATTGATCCCTTTTACAAAGCTCGTCCATTCTTCGATTTCCTCGATGGAAATAGCTTTCCGCCATCCGTAGCCAGTCGCCCGTTGTAAGGTGATCATCCTGGTCTCTGGGCCAATTGCCTTTCTTAGTGCATCATAATCGATCTTTCCTTCTGCCGTAAGCTCCACCTGCTGATAAGAAATCCCGTATTCCTTTAGCGAGCCTTTTCCTTCTCCCCGGATGCCGATTACTTCCTCCAGCGTATCGTAAGGCGCGCCGGTACAGTAAATCAATTCATCTTTAGGGCGTAAAATCCCCATCAGCGTTAATGTCAGCGCATGGGTGCCGTTTACGATGATCGGACGCACCAGCGCCGCTTCCGTGTGAAAGATATCAGCGTATACACGTTCGATGGCATCCCTTCCCGGATCATCATATCCGTAACCCGTATTCCAGGAAAAATGCATATCCCTTATCGTATTTTTTTGAAAAGCATCCAGTACTTTGTACTGATTAAATGCCATAATATCATCCATTTGTGTAAACAGTGTGGAGATTTTTTGTTCACTTTCGTCAATCAGGGACAAAACCCTTTCTGAGATATTGAATTCTTCTGTTAAAAGCCGTTTGGTATTATTTTGTAAGTTGTTGTTCGTCATAGTATGCATCTTTCTTTTTCCGATTAATTCTTAATTCCTCTTGTTATTTTGCTAAGAAGCGATGCGTTTTTTATTCATTGCTCTCAGCGTCTTTTTCTTGTTCTTTTTCGTTCAATTTGTCCTGTGCTTCCATGTAAAAGATGAACGCATTGGTCGTAACGTTATCTGGCGAGAAAAAGTCCAAAAGCTTGTGGCCATAGGGTACTACCCCGGCGGTCTTGATCAGGTACTGATCAAGGTTATTTTGAATTTCCTGCGGCACACCAGTCATGTAGACCTTTTTATTGTTTGCGGCAGGAGACTGCCAGCGAAGCACCGGATAACCGTTGTTGCCATAAATGCCAGTATCCTTCA
This sequence comes from uncultured Eubacteriales bacterium, assembly GCA_910585135.1. GTDB lineage: Bacteria > Bacillota > Clostridia > Peptostreptococcales > Anaerovoracaceae > Lentihominibacter. Next base: position 417 of record CAJUEB010000070.1, on the reverse strand, counting down.
TGTATGCCACGGACAAGGAGGATGACAGGCTGTTCATACTGCTTTCGGCTACAGATACCGCCATATCCTTCAGATAAACATCGTCGGGATCGTCTGCCTTGCCGATCCCCGAACGGAATCCGCTGCTGATATAATAGTTGTTTTTGATTTGTCCTGGTTCGCTTATCTTGCTTTCGTTCATATAATGCCCGATAATGCCGCCTGAAACATCCGCATGCCGGATCATGCCCATGTTATAACAGTTGCGGATCACAATCCCGGAGACGCCCGCAATTCCGACAATACCGCCTCCATATGCTTTGGAAATGGCGGTTTCCGTATTTTTATGATCTATGGTTATGTTGGCTACATTATAGCAATCCTTGACGGTACAGCCGATCGCATTGGTATAGCCAACGATGCCGCCCGTTCCTTCCG
>CAJUEB010000069.1 GCA_910585135.1 uncultured Eubacteriales bacterium | reverse complement strand
ATTAAAGCTCCTGCTTGGCAGCTATGAATACAGCGGACGGATCATCAGCTCCGTACAGTTTGACTATTTCCCTTACCCCGTAGCGGACAAAAGCCTGCCCGCTTTGCAAATCCTGCAAAACGTCTGCCCTCTTGCAGAAGAATGGGAAATCATGCGGGAATTGTCCTATCTTGCGGTAGATTGTGAAGCACTCTTTCGCCCCTTTGATACGCTTTCCAACGGGGAACAGACCAAAATCCTGCTTGCTGCGCTTTTCCTCAACGAAGGGCATTTCCTGCTGATCGATGAGCCGACAAATCACCTGGATATAGAAGCGCGGTCGCTGACAGCGGCCTATTTAAAAAGAAAAAAAGGCTTTATCCTGGTATCCCACGACCGCAGTTTCCTGGATGGCTGTGTAGACCATATCTTGTCCTTAAACAAAGCAACGATCGACGTACAGAGCGGTAATTTTTCATCCTGGATGATGAATTTCAAACGGCAGCAAGACTTGGAACTCGCCCAAAACGAACATTTAAAGCAAGATATCCGCCGCTTGCAAAAGTCTTCCAAGCGTTCAGCAGCATGGTCTTGCCGCACAGAATCGTCGAAATATGCGTCGAAGTCCGGCACGAAACCGCCAGACAGAGGATACATCGGTCACAAATCAGCAAAAATGATGAAACGCGCAAAAGCATTACAAGCGAGGCAACAACAGGCCATCAAGCAGAAATCGGCACTTTTGCAAAATGCGGAAACTGCGGATGCGTTAAAGCTTTCGCCTTTAACGTACCGCACCGACACACTGCTTTCCCTCTCCGAAGTTGCGGCGTGCTATGAAGGGAATGCGGTATGCACACCGGTTTCTTTTTCCGTACAGCAGGGGGAACGGATTGCGATAGACGGCAAAAATGGAAGTGGAAAAAGCAGCCTGCTGAAGCTTTTGGCAGGCGAGCAAATCGAGCATAAAGGCATCCTTCAATCTGGCTCTGGCCTTGTTATTTCCTATGTTCCGCAGGATACTTCCCATTTGCGGGGAAGGTTATCAGATTTTGCAATGGAGAGCCATATCGACGAAAGCCTCTTCAAGGCAATCCTGCACAAGATGGGATTTTCACGGACTCAATTAGAAAAGGAAATCCAGTCGTTTTCAAGCGGCCAGAAGAAAAAAACACTGCTCGCCAAGAGCCTTTGCGAACAGGCACATTTATATATCTGGGATGAACCGCTCAACTTCATCGATATCTACTCCCGTATGCAGATCGAGCAGCTTATCCGCGAATTTTCCCCTACGATGATTTTCGTGGAACATGACAAAGCGTTCCGGGATCATATCGCGACAAAGACAGTACAATTATAGACAAAGGGCGGCTGAGCTGGGATGCGGGGCAGCGGCTAAACTGCGATACACAAGCAGAGGCCAAGCTGTAATGCGCAGGTCTATGCCACTGCACCAGAGCAAAAACATAAATGGAAGACCGAAGTCCCCGGTCTTCCCGCCCTTTTTAACCCATTTAACCCAGAAAAAAGCCTACCTGCCCTTTGCACCATCTCTGTTGTAGTACTTGCCATGCGGCCGCTTTTCCAAAAATGCCGCAGTTGCCTCTTGCCGGTCTTCACTATCATAGCATTTTGTAAACAGGCTTCGTTCAAGCGCTAGGCCTTCAGGTATGGAAAGTTCAATTCCCTGCTTGATCGCCTGGCGCATGAGCGCTATAGCATGCGGTGATTTATCGGCTATCATCCCGGCAATTTCCATCGCCTTATCCATCAGATCTTCCTGCTCCGTCAAATATTCTACAAGATTATAATGATAGCATTCCTCCGCACTCAGCATCCGTCCCGTGAGCAGGATATCACACGCGCGGGACGGTCCTGCGATCCTGGGCAAAAGCTGCGTCGCAGTCCAGCACGGAATGCCTGCGAGATTGATCGTCGGAATCCCGATCTTAGCGCTCTTCGCCGCAACGGTAATATCCGCCGCCAGAATCAATTCCATTCCGCCGCCGAGGGCATAGCCGTCAACGGCAGCAATAACAGGAATCGGGCTATGATAGATCGCCATCGCACAAGCCTGTCCCCTTTCCGAAAATTCAGAAGCGGTTTCACCCGTCAGCTGGCTTTCTTCCTTGATATCACCACCCGCCGTAAACGCCCGGCCGGAAGAGCTATTTAAAATGATTACATAAGTATCCGGGTCTTTACCGGCTTCCGTAACAGCCTCTGTCAGCTCCGCAAGCGTCTGCGAGCGAAACGCATTCAGCACCTCCGGTCTGTTTAATGTAATAATCGCAATATTTCCTTCTTTTCTCATTAAGATATCTTTCATAAACTTCACCTTCCATTAACCCTTGAACCATTGGAAAATCCTAAACTCCTTGCGGCAGGAATGAACCCTTCCTTACGCTAAAGCAGCGATTTCGAGGCAATCCCCAGGCTGTCTGCCGGACAAGCCTCTCATCATGTGCGGTCACAGATGAGCCAATATTCGGCAGCAATTCCCCTGCTGTATACTAAGCAACAACCCTTGCACGCAACGGAGCAAACGATTCACAACACACAACGAAAGCCTGGGGCTGCACCGCAAACAGCGGAACAAATGTGATGAACCACATGACTTACCCAGATATCGCACTGCACGCAACAGGAAATAAAATCTACAACAATTAAATTGTCTGGCACAAAAACCCCCGCTGCCCGCCTGACAACAGACTTTCTTTTACATTATAAAGGGTTCGGCTGAGAATGGCAATCCGCGCTTTGCTTCGCTCTCCTGCTTTTTTAAATCTGTGCATGATATCGGCAGACGGTCTGAAACTGCCATTCTCTATAAGGCTGTATCATCTATGCTTTTAAGAGAATTTTCATGTGATTATGGGGATTATTGGGATGTAAAGCGCAAGCTCTCACGAAATTTCTCTTGTTTTTAAAAAATATGCCGTTTTCAGAGAAAAATCAGGCTGAAATTCTCTTGTTTTAAGAAAAACCGCCTTTCCTCAGAGAAAAGAACATTTCCCAGCCAAAAAAGCGCACCTAATTTTACATATATTTCCATATTTTCTCTTGAATTGCTTCATCATGAAAAATCAAGAGAAAAAGAATCCTCTCCACTCTCTAAAAAGAAAAACAGATCACTGTAAATGTTCTCAACGATTTACGAACGCCCCGCCGCTATACACTTTTACATCTTTATGGATGCACGCGAACTTTCCACAAAAAACACATCAAAACCGCCCTCGCTTCCATCCAAATTGCGAGTCATCCCATGTACATATATCTCGCCGCTATGCTCGCCGCCAAAAACATACCGTGCCATGCACAATACAACCCTTCCATATGAACGGCGCAACTTCATTGTATACAATCCAAGATGCGTCGACCTACAGCAACGTACGCCGATATACATCGATATCCGTTTATACATCCCCGAAGCAGATTTCATCTGAATAGCCATGAAAATATTGGACAACACACGGAAAGAATCATATAATAAAAGTGTCATACTAATATCCATAAAGAGGAAGTTAATGAGATCGTTTTTTTCAAGAAGCGTTGCATTTCTTCTTTCGAACGTATTACAAAAATTATTAAGCGGAAGACGATCGGCGGCAACGCCCACAGGCAAAACACCCGCTGAGGGTCGCCACGCCAGACATTTAACGCCACTCCATACGTTCGCCAGATGTCCCGGCGGCATCCGGCAGCTTAGGAACGCGCCAATATCCGGTGGCATCCGGCAAGACTCATCAGTCTGTGGCAGCTGACAAGACCTACCATCCTCACGCCACCTCATTCGCTCTTCTGCGGAAAGGCAGATTACAACAATGAATCATCCAAACAATTCTATTAAGAGGCTGTGCGCAGCATGCCTCACGCTCCTGCTCATTTTCAGTCTTGCAGGATGCGGAAGCAAAAGTCCTTTAGATCCAAATGATCCTGTGACCCTGACGATATGGCACTACTACAATGGAGCGCAGCAGCAAGCCTTTGATTCGCTGGTGGAGGAATTCAACAACAGCTTTGGGCAGGAAAACGGCATCTATGTACAGAGCTACTCACATGGATCGGTTTCCGACTTAGAAACGGCCGTGCGGGACGCTATTTCCGAAAAAGTCGGGGCAGATCCCATCCCGGATATCTTCTCTTCCTACGCAGATACAGCATACGAAGCTGAGCAGGCAGGTGCATTAGCCAATCTGTCCGACTACCTCAGCAAGGACGAGCTGGATCAATATGTAGATTCCTATATTGACGAAGGATGTATTGCCTCTGATGGCACGCTGCGCATATTTCCGACAGCCAAATCCACCGAAATCATGATGCTCAACAAAACAGACTGGGAAGCTTTTGCAAAAGCGACAGGTGCAAAGCTGAAAGACCTGAAAACCATTGAAGGCGTTACCGATACTGCGAAAGCCTATTATGAATGGACAGACAGCCTCACGCCAAACGTGCCGGGAGACGGTAAAGCATTTTACGGAAGGGATGCTGTAGCTAATTACTTCATTATCGGAATGCAGCAGCTTGGCACAGAAATATTCCAGGTTGACAACGGTGAGGTGACCTTAAATCTGCCAAAGAAAGAGCTGCACCGTCTCTGGGAAAATTACTACATTCCTATGGTCAGCGGTTACTTTGGCGCTTATGGAAAATTCCGCTCCGATGATGTAAAGACCGGAGACATCCTCGCATACACAGGATCTACCTCCTCCGCGATGTATTTCCCTGACCAGGTTGAACAAAATGACGACAGCCATCCGATCGAATATATCACAATGCCTGCCCCGATTTTCCAGGGCGGGGAAAAATACGCCGTACAGCAAGGCGCTGGAATGGTGGTCAGCAAGACCGATGAAAAACGCGAATATGCTGCTGTAGAATTCTTAAAGTGGTTTACCCAGGCGGAAAATAACCTTGAATTCAGCTGCGTATCCGGATATCTGCCGGTATTAAAAGAAGCCAACAACGCGGAAAAGCTGGATCAGGTAATCGAAACGGAGAAGCTGGATGTAGCGCCTAAGACCTATGACTGCCTGACCACGGTCTTCGACGAAATGGACAGCTTGACGCTTTATACCAATAAGAGCTTTGAGAACGGTTCGGCGGCCAGGAAGGTCCTGGGCTATAATCTGGCAGACAAAGCGGCAGAGGATCGCAACGCCGTGGTTGCTGCCTTACAGCAAGGTATCAGCTTAGAAGATGCTGTAGCACCTTACATAACAGAAGAAGCATTTGATGCATGGTATCAGTCGTTTTACGATGCATTAGATGCCGCAGTAAGCGGGAATGCTGCGGTAAACGAATAATAAAAAACAGGATTACGGCATGGAAGATAAACGTCAAAGAAAGAAAAAGTCAACAATATTCAAAATTTTCCTCGTTCCACTGATTGCCATCATGCTGGTGCAGGGCACGATCACCATCGGCACACTAGTCGCACAAAAAACCACAAAAACACTGGAGGAATATTCCAGCAGCATGATGAGCCGTTTAGTGGAAAACAGGCAAGTGGTTTTGCAAAACGATATGAACCAGAAATGGGCGACTGTCTATGAACAGGAAAACCTGTTCAATGAACGTTTACAGCAGTTTTTAAGCGAAGAAAATTTAACCTTGGAAGAAACACTGCAATCGGCTGCATTAAAGCCCCAGCTTCTGGAGCGTATGTTTCCTATGTGCTTAGACATTTTGTCCGGCAGCTCCACGACTGGAATTTTCTTAGTCCTGACCGGAACAGACATGAAAAAACCCGGAGAATTTGACGGCTTCTTTGTCCGTGATTCCGAACCTGATACGAATCCAGCCAACCACACGGATTTACTGCTGGAACGTGGAAACAAACAGCTTTCCAGGGAATGGAACATCCCGCTGGATACCGGCTGGACAACTCATTTTTCCATGGACGGCCTGGATCAAAACCCCGCCGACAGTTACTTTTATGAACCATGGCGGTGCGGCATAAAATACCAAACCGCAGAAACATCTGATCTCGGCTATTGGTCGCTGCCATTTACACTGAATAAAAACGAAACAGATTCTTATGAAATGATCACATACTCGATTCCCCTCCGCTACGAGGGGAACGTGTATGGTGTGCTGGGCATCGAAATTTCCTGCCAATACCTGGGCGGTTATTTCCCGGTGGCTGAACTGAACAATTCCCAGCAATCCGGTTATATGCTGGCGGTCAAAGGAAAAGACGAAAACTATAGCGCCCTGACAGGCAAGGGAATTCTCTATACACAGCTCCAGTCCCAGGAAGAGCAGTTCTCCCTGCAAAAAACAGAATACGAGAACCTCTACCGGGTGCAGGACATAAATAAAAACGGCGAAAGCCTCTACGCCGTGGTATGCCCCTTAACGCTCTATGGAAACAACGTTCCTTATGAAAATACCGAATGGGCGCTGCTTGGACTGAATACGGAAAAAGATCTCTTCGGCATGAGCCGGCAGCTCTATATTTGGATGATTATCGCCGTTTTAATCGGTTTAGCCTTTGGAATTTTGGGAATCTATATCCTGATCCGACATCTGACAAAACCGATCCAGCGGCTGATGCATTGCATCCAAGAAGGCGAAGACGCCATAAAAACATTCGAACCTTCCAATATCCTGGAAATCGATGCGCTGTATGATGCGATGCGTACGCTGATGGAACGCCAAAAGAAAACGGAAAATACATTGCTGGAAGAAACAGAGCGTTATAAAGTCGCTTTAGAATCTTCCGAAGACGTGTTCTTTTCCTATGACCTGCAAAACCAAATTTTAGATCTTTTCAACCATAAAACGATGAATGGCCAATGGCAATGCCCAAAAACGGATTGCGGTCTTATTAACCCCGATTATATCTATGAACCAGACAGGGCAGAAGCCGTGGCGGCCTTGCAAAAAAACGCCGATAATCCATATGCGGAATTCCGTATTCGTTGGCCGGAGGACTCAGAATTTGTCTGGGTAGCGCTCACAGGGAAGGTAATCTACGACACAGATGGACGGCGCTGGAAGCTGGTCGGCAGAATCCATAATATCCAGGCACGCAAAGAATGGCAGGCAAAGCAGCTCCAAAAAACGATGACCGATAGCGTCACCGGGCTTTATTCCTTTCACACTGGTATGCAAAAGCTGGCGCAAAGCCGAAAAGGTCAGCCGGATGGAGTCATGGCGCTTTTGCACCTTGAACGCCTTCAAGAAGCAAAGGAAAAGAATGGAACAGTATTTGGCGATATGATTCTGGAGGAAATCGGAAATGTGATCCAGGAGCAATGCCGGGCGGCTATGGAGCAAATGCAAGGACAAGAGCAAATCACAGCCTTGCGCCTGAACCAGGATCAATTTATCTTATGGCTGGGAGGAAAATCCAAGCCATGGGCAACGGAATTTACAGAAAACCTGCTGACAGAGATCATAGCCGATTTCGATCAGGAATTGGATATCCAGATATATGCCGGGCTGGCATCCGGCGCATCGGGAGATTCCGAGGAGGATCTGATCCGCAAGGCAAAACTGGCACAGAACACTGCGCGCTCTGATGCAAATCATCAAGCATCTTTTTATGAAGATATTCCTTCCTCTAAGCGCGCTGATCTGCCTGCTCTGCAAGGACAGAATGTCGATAGCCTGGGGTATGATAAAAATGCAGGGTTGGTCTCCATTGCGCTCAACCTGTTTGGAAAGGGAGACGACTTCTCCGCCCAAATGATGCTGATGATCCAAAAAATCGGTCGCTTTTATCAAGCGAAATCCGTGCTGGTTTCGTTGCTGCACACGGATTTTAGCTCTAACTACCTGAACTACCAATGGCATCAGGATAAAAAAGCGATTGCCCGGACGGTAAGGAAATATACGGATGAGGAGAAACTCGCATTTTACCAGTGGCTCAATCAGTCAGAGGTGCGGTATTTCTCCAAGGAAGACAGCCTGCGCAGTGAAATCCAGTGCTTTTTAAGCGTTGAAGCAGGACAAAGCGGAATCCTATTGCCTATGTATGACAATGGCAATTATATCGGAAATTTCTGTATCCTGGGGCTTGAAGCTGATCTTTTAGACGATGCAAAAAACGAGCAGGATTTTGCAGAATTTGGCAGGGCAATCCAAAGCCAGCTAAACCAGCATCAGCATGATATCGTCAGTCAGGCAAAATCCGAATTTCTTTCCCGGATGAGCCATGAAATCCGCACCCCTATGAATGGGATTATCGGCATGACGGCAATCGCCTTGCAGGGCAACCAGAACCCAGAGCGCATGGTTGACTGCCTGCAAAAAATACAATCTTCTTCCAATTACCTGTTGGGGCTGATTAACGACATTCTCGATATGTCCAAAATTGAAAGCGGGAAGATGAAGCTTGAGCCAGTCAACTTCAAGATAGAAGAAATGCTGGATACGATCTGTGAACTGACCGCAACACAGGCAGAAGCGAAAAATATCAACTTTGTCCAGGAAATCACATTAACGAATCATTGGTTTTTCGCCGATCGCATGCGAATTAGCCAGGTTCTGATCAATTTGCTCGGAAATGCAGTCAAATTCACCCCGGAAAACGGGAAAATCACCTTGACGGTACGGGAAACAGAGGCTTTGGAAGAAACAAATGCCGCAGGAGAAACAAATCCTGCGAAAGGAAGCACGTCCCTCTATTTTTCCGTAGCAGATACGGGAATCGGAATCAACAAGGAGGATCAGGAGCGGGTATTCAGTTCCTTTGAACAATCTGCCAACAGCAATTACGCCAGCCAGAAAGGAACTGGCTTGGGGCTTTCGATCAGCAACCGTCTGGTTCAAATGATGGGAAGCAACATCCAGTTGGAAAGTGAACCGGGAAAGGGCAGCGTATTCAGTTTCATGGTTTCCCTGGAAATCGGCAAGAGCGAAGAAACGAAAACAGAGCAGGAAGAAATTTTCTTTGAAGGATGCCGCATCCTGGTTGTGGAAGACAATGAGCTGAATGCGGAAATCGCACAATGTTTGTTAGAGGATCGCGGATTCGAAGTGGACTGTGTTCATGATGGCGCACAAGCGGTCGAACGAATCCAATCCACTGCGCCGGAGACCTATGACGCAATCCTGATGGATATCATGATGCCAGTAATGGACGGACTGGAGGCAGCGCGCACGATTCGTAGCATGGAGCGTGAGGACTGTCATACGATACCGATCATTGCCATGTCTGCCAACGCCTTTGATGATGATTTGAAAAAGTCCGTAGAATGCGGCATGAACGGGCATTTATCCAAGCCGGTAGAGGTGGAAAAGCTGTACCAGACGATCCATTCCGTGCTGAAAAAGAAATAGCAGATGCGAAAAAGATACAAAAGAAAAGCGGGCAGAAAAAGCAGAAACGCATTGCACGATCACGGGAGGAAACGAATGAGAATTACGAATAAAACAGCAACCTTATCGTTTTTTGCTGCAATATGTTTTTTTGCCGCATTTTTCATTTTTAAAGAAACCATATATCTGATTTTTGGCTGCGTTTGGATCGCGATTGCGATTGAAGAATACCTTCGCATGAAAAAGAGCGATAAATAGAGTTGCGAAAGCCCGGTTGAAACGATACGTCTGCGCAGCATCACAAAATAGTGCCTGACACCGTCCTGAGGGGAGCCTTGTCATACAGCAACGCCCAATGCGTCCACGAGAACGACTAGCAGGCCAACAACACCAGCGCGCCAGCGAAAATGGCTTCTTTCACGCAGCAGGCCAGCAGCCAGCACACCAGCGAGGATAGCTTCTTTCACGCAGCAGACCAGCAGCCAGCGCACCAGCGAGAATGGCTAGCAGACCAGCACCGCCCATGAACTATTTTTAGGTGCGACTACATATGAATGTGAAATAAATACCATATCAAACAAGAGCGAGGTCAAAATATGAAAACGATAAAAGATTATGTAACAAGCATCCCGGATTTTCCTGAACCGGGCATTATATTCAGGGATGTCACTTCAGTGATCGGCGATGCAGATGGACTAAAGCTTGCAATCGATCAGATGCAGGAAAAGCTTGCAGAAACCGAATTCGATGCCATTGCCGGACTGGAATCACGAGGTTTCCTCTTCGGTATGCCAATCGCCTACAATCTAGGTAAGCCGTTCATTCCCGTACGAAAAAAGGGCAAGCTGCCAAGGGAAACGATCTGCGCTTCCTATGAACTTGAATACGGCACTGCCGAAATAGAAGTACACAAAGAAGACGTAACGCCAGGAACGCGGATCGTCCTCATCGATGATTTGATCGCTACCGGCGGTACACTGCACGCAGCAGCACAGATTTTCGAGACATTGAAAGCGCCTGTCGTTAAAATCGTTTGCCTGCTTGAGCTAAAGGGTCTCAATGGCAGGGCAAAGCTCGCAGATTACGATGTCGATACCGTTATCGCATACGAAGGAAAATAAAGCACCGCACTTTCTGTTCAGCAATGCGCTTTTACCATGCATGGTGCATTGCTTGGATCGATATATCAGGAAAGGTTGATATGTCAAACAAAAGGGGTGCACCAATCATGGTCAACGCAGGAAGTGCGGCTGAGACACTAACACGACCAATGCAGGAAGCATAGCCGATACATCAAGCACGACCGATGCGCCATGCACATTCAATATGTCAGATGCAACCGAAATACCACGCACGATCAACGCATCTCAAACAGAGCCGCACACCATGCCTAACCAACATTTGAAAAATTATGAAAAACTCTGCATAAATGAAATTTTTGATTGCATTGATGCAGAGTTTGCATTTTTTTAACAGAGTCACATTCCGCAAAAGAGCTAAAACGAGTAGCAACCATTTTCAAACTGACATTTGCTACTCGTTTTTCAACGGTTACGCCCGTATAAATCCTCCAGATGCGTTATTTTTTCCTATACAAGCAATGCGAATAGCTGGAAACGTTGAAAACAAAGTAGCACCGCCCCCAATACTAGCGAATGCTACTCAAAAAATCATATTTTACATAAAATGGTAATTTCAAAACACCTTCCTGCTTACTTACCCCTAGTAGAACCAGGGGATTTTCAAACGAAAACGACACATAAATAAAAATCCAGCATAGCTGGATTTTTACCCATAAA
>CAJUEB010000068.1:8805-11178 GCA_910585135.1 uncultured Eubacteriales bacterium | reverse complement strand
CTGCTCCGCCATATAGGCTTGCATCTTCTTCGTAAAGCTATCAAAATTTTTCACGCGCAGGTCATTGGTCGCATAGAGCGGATCATCTATCAATTCAGGCATATCGATCGCCTTGCAAAAATCCGGCCACATTTCATCCCTTGTTATCGTCACCGTAAGCATCTTCCCGTCCTTACAAATATAGGAATCATACGGCACGACCTCAGCCGGTTTCGCATTTCCCGATCTGTGAAGCGGTTTTCCCGTCAGGGAATAAGTCATAATGCTGTCTTCAAGCGCAGCAAACATCGTATCCAGCATCGCCACGTCAACGCGTTTACCCTCCCCGGTCTTCTTGCGGTGATAAAGCGCCAGCAAAACGCCCACAGCAACGGAAAGCCCGGTATAGCTATCCCCTACCGATGCCCCGGAACGAAGCGGCGGTAATTCCGGAAAGCCCGTCATATCCATATATCCACACATACTCTCGATGACATTATCATACGCGGTATTGGTCGCAAGCGGGCCCGTCTGTCCATAGCCGGAGCTTGAGGCAAAGATGATATTTGGGTTGATTTCCTTCGCAACTTCATAGCCAAGCCCCAGTTTATCGATCGTTCCAAATTTAAAATTCTCTACGATTACATCAACCTTCGCATAGAGTTTCTTAATGATTTCTTTTCCTTCGGGTTCACCCAGGTCAACGGCAATGCCTTCCTTATTACGGTTCAAAAGTGCGAAATAGCCGCTTTCATCATCCTCCGTATACGGCTCCCAAAATCTCGATTGTTCACCGCCCAGCCGTTCCACCTTGATCACGCGGGCGCCCAGGTCAGCCAAGACCATCGTGCAATATGGACCGTTATATGCTTGTGTAAAATCCAGTATTGTGATTCCTTCTAATGGCGCCATTACTTCTCACCTCCTGCATCCTTTACGATACCTTTCGCTTGTAATGTCCTGATTTCTTCCTGGCTGTAACCCGCCATGGATAAAATATCGAAGGTATCCCCGCCAAGAAGCGGCGCTGATGCTGCCGGTTCATCCGGCTCTCCCGACAATTTAATATTCATCCCCGGCATTTTCAGCGTTCCTAATGCTGCATCCGTAAGCTCTACCACCATGTTCCTATGGTTGATCTGCTCGCTGCCAATCGCCTCTTCTACCGTTAACGTCGGTCCGCTTGGAATATTCAGAGGCCTTAGCAGGTTTTCGATTTCATCCCGTGTCATATCCTTAAACCTGTCGTTGATAATGTGAAACAGGATTTCATCGTAATTCTCGCCCCGGTTATCGTTGGAATTAAACCGCGGATCGTCTGCATATTCCGGAAAGCCCATAACCTCACAGAATTTTTCCCACTGGGCGTTCGTGGAAACAGCCGTCGAAACGTAGCCGTCTTTTACCTCAAAAGTATCATACGGCGCAATCGACCTGGAAGCATTCCCCTCCCTAATATAAATCTTGCCCGTCATCAGCTCTTCGATCAAAATGTCTTCAAGGGCAGTAAACATACTGTCGCACGAAGCCACATCCACCACCTGTCCTTCTCCCGTCTCGTCTCTTACGAGAAGCGCGCCTACGATGCCGATGACAAAGAACAGATTCCCAAACTGGTCGGCGATCCGCGAACCATGGGTAGTCGGAACAGAACCATCATGACCTGTTACATCCAAAAGTCCGGTCACGGCCTCTGCCGTAAGGTTGCTTCCAGCCGTATTGGAAAGCGGTCCGCTCTTGCCAAATCCCGTATGCGATGTATATATGATATCCGGCTTGACCTTGCAGGCGGCCTCATATCCCAGCCCACAGCGTTCCAGCTCTCCCGCCGGAAAGCAGTCGCAGACAACATCAGCCTCTGCGATCAGGTCAAGGATTATCTTTCTTCCCTCATCGGTATGCCGGTCCACGCAAACGCTTTTTTTCCCACGGTTCAAATATGCATGATAGGCACTGCCCTTCTCATTCTTCGGGGCACGGGAGCGTATGACATCCCCGCCGGTCTTTGCATCCTCAATTTTAATGACTTCAGCGCCAAAATCCGCCAGGATCATTGTCCCGTAGCTTCCCATATGCCCTTCCGTAAAGTCGATCACCTTAATTCCATTTAGTATTCTTGACATGGTTTCACCTCTTTGCTCTGGCTATTCAATCGGGTCATCTACGACAAACGTCGCTTCGCCTTTCGCGCATAATACCGGCTCGTCAAAAACTTCGCTGCGGTCTGATTCTCCATCATATTCGGATGTCTTATACATTTCATAGCCATATCTTCTGGAACGTGAACCCTGCTTCACAACCCAGACGATAATTTCCACAGCATCCAGCATATGGACGTGATCCACCAAGCTGGCACTGATATCCACAACATATCCACCGTCTCCGTTATCCCTG
>CAJUEB010000068.1:0-8795 GCA_910585135.1 uncultured Eubacteriales bacterium | reverse complement strand
GTACAACAGTCGATGCATTTTTCTATCATTTTGCATCCGCTGATCATTTCATCCGGATAATGGCAATCCTCACCGTTAAACGATGTCCTGAACTTGAGATGCTCCACACCAGGTCCTTTTTCCACGGGAGTCAATAATGCCTTCTTTTCACCTTTTACATATGCCATAACATAACCTCCTTAAAATTAATCATTATATATTTTTTTATTAATAACCTTGCTATAACATGCAAGCTTGTCGCCGCATGTTTCAAGGAACGCTCCCTTGCGGCAACGCCGTATCAATCTGTGCGTTTCTCATTCCATCATTTTACGCAGCCGCAACAGAGCCGCCCCATACCGCGGAACTTTTACATCCAGGGACGCCGTTCCATTCCTGCCGTCCACAACGGAAAATTCCAGCCTCGGCTTCATAAAATCACGCATATTTTGTTCTTCCTCCAGCATCAGCATTTCCGGCATACCCAGATCCACCATTTTGCTGAAAAGGCAGATTTCCTTGCCAAAACGAATTTCCGTCACGGTATACCTGCCTTCCAGATTGGACAATTCCAGCTTATACTCCTTGTTCTTCTTCGTTGCAAACCGAAGCATCGCCAGCTTGCTACAATCGCTGTATTTCTCCAGGTTATGAAAAACGCTGTTGTCATAGTCATAGAGCAGAATGACCAGATCCTGGTTTTTCTTCGTCACGATATAGCCTTCCGAATTTTCCACGATCTCATTGCCGAGCAAAGCCAAACACATATAAGCATAATATGACGGCTTTTTAATGTGGCTCGCGGTAATCATCCCTGCCTCGCCATTAATGACGCCCGCTGTGCTTTCATCGAAGATCTTGCTCATAAACCGCTGCTCATGACCACTTTTGAGGTTGCTGCGGATGATCCATGGAACTGCGTAAATCGAATCCAGAAAATAATTTCTGCCGGAAAATGCGCTGGAACACCGGCAAACTTCCTTTATAGCAATCCTGCACGAAGCCGCCTCGCCCGCCTCACGGAATACCTTCGCAATTTCATCCTTCTCTGTCTCCGGCAAGCCGCCCGCATATTCTATGTAAAGCACGAGCGAGCTTAATTTCCCGGATCTGCAAAACCTGCCCATCGCCTGCGCAAATGCATCATAATTCATGCCCGGGCTGGCTTTTGCATCGTATACAAACAACAGGGAATGCGCGCTGCTTTCCTGCAAAAATGCCAACAGCCTGCTGTTAAGCGACTTTGCCGACATGACAGGGACACACAGACGGAAGGATTCACCGATTGCTTTCAGGGAGTCCCCCATCCCCGCCTCTTCGGGCAAAAAATTGCAATCCCATTCAATGAGCTGCTGATACCGCTTCCGCCGCGTTTTACTTTTTTTCCCCACGTCAATCTCAATAACATCTGTATAAAAATAAGATTTTCCTGCCGGTAAATGCCGTTTCTGTCCCGAAAGCGCATCGATCATGTCGATCGCTTCTGCGCCCGCAAGGATATCCTCCTTGGTTTTCAGAGTCAGGCGGCTTGTGTGCTTCGCCCGGTATTCCTCCGGACTGATCTGAAACCATTTCTCAAAATGCTTCACATAATATCTCGTAGCGGAAAAACCACATTCAAAAGCGATCTCACTGATTTTCTTATCCGTCTCCAGCAGCAGCGTCTCGCTTGCCTCCACCCTGGTAAAGCTAAGCAGCTCTTGAAAACTAAGCCCAGTTGAATCTTTGATAATATGCGACAGGTAATACATATTGATATGGGATTCATCCGCATATTCCTGCAATGTAATTTTCTGGTTATAGTTTTCCCATAAGTAATACATCAGCATACGGATGCGGGCTGCCTGCGCTTGATTGTTCTTGCCTTCATAGCGGTTGATAAAATGCTTCCCGCCGGAAGTGCTGTAATAGAAATATTGGAAATCAGCGAGGAGCTGGGCGAGCAGATCCTTGCCCATGGTTTCCATCTTTTCATCACTTGCTGCCTGCGCAATCTGCGCCTTCGCAATGTTAAACAGTTGTTCCCGCAATTCTTCAAGCGGTTTATCATAACGCAGGCCGTTTAAATAAGTCGCAGCCATCAAAAAGAAAGAACTATATGCTGTTTCGTTATATTTCCTAAAATACTTGATTTTAATATGCATCGTGAGCACGAGGTTTTCGCCTTCAGTTTCATAGATCCCGTGAAGTTCCTTGTCGTTAAAAACCATCACATCGCCGTCTCCAAGCAACAGCGTCCTAAATCCCACGATGACACGGATCGTTCCCTTCATCACGACGATCAGCTCTAAATCCTCATGATGCGCATGAACCGGCTGCTGATAGATATGGCTCACATATGCCCTGATCGGAACTTTCGTATCATACTCAATCCTTTTATCCAGCATAGATACCCTCTCCTCTTTTAACGTCTGCTACTCGACTGCAAAGATGGTCTGCTCTGTAATATCCGTTTCGAGAGCCTTCAGGGCTGTGTCCAACATTTTCTTCCTATATGCCTTCTCCTCCGCAAGTGGTAAATCCGGCTTTCCAACAGGATGCGGGATCGATACGCCAGGTACGACCCGGTTCGCTCCTACAGAGATGGAAATCGGAGTAACGGTACAGATGTGGACAATCGGGATTCCCGCCGCATCTATCCGTTTTACGATCGTTGCACCGCAACGCGTACAGGTTCCTCAGGTGGAGGTCAGGATCGCACCGTCTATCTTCGCATCCAAAAGCTCCTTGGCGATCTCATCTCCGAACACAGCCGCCTGATCCGTTCCCATTCCATTTCCGACGGTAACATAGGTGTAATCATACAGCTTGCCGATTCTGCCCTCTTCCTCAAGCTCTACCATCATGTCGATCGGAAGAATCCTGTTTCCATCTTCGTTGCCATACGTCGGATCATACCCGCCATGGACAACCATTCCTTTGCCTGCGCCCCGGCCGCCATAATCGCGATCGAGGCAGTAGCATTCCCACTTCGTACAGTTACAAGCCTCCAGCCTGTGCGGATTACCCGCAGGCACCATCCCGCCGCTGGTCATGACCGCGATCGTAGCCTTTGACATATCCTTGATCGCAGGGCTAGGTTCAAACTTTTCAAAGACCGGCATCGGAAGCTCGGTCTCAAAATCCTCTCCCTTGATTTTCTTCAAAAGCATATCGACACAGCGCTCAGCGCCAGTCTTCTCCAAAAAAATGTTTTCCCTAAGGCCTCTCTCAAAAAAACCATCTTCTTCGGGATTGGAAAGCGTCTCGCCGCCCGCAATCCGCTTGATCAGCGTACCCATCTTGCTTACCGCATCGCGCATCCCCCGCGCATTGTTCCCCGTCGGTACGATATAGGCAAACTTGCGGTACATTTCCATTCCCGGATTTTCTTTATACATACCGGAAACCGTTTCGATTCCCAGCTCTTCACTGGCGATCTGGCATGCATTGCCGCACGCCATGCCGTATCTTCCCGCATTGAAGGCAGGGCCTGCGACCAGCATATCCGCCTTGTACTCTTTTAAAATATTCACCATCTGCGGCTTTACTGCATCGATATTTTCGACAAAATAATTGTCGCCGCAGATAATCGTAGCTACAATCTCATTATCGCCAATCTGCTGTTTCAACGCCATGCCCGGACCAACGACGCCAGGCCTTACCTCTAAAGGATGACCGGCTTCTGTTTCCCCGCCGATCTGGCCGAAAAACTGGTTGATATAATGAACGATTCTCAACGCACATTCCTCCTTTCCTATCGCACATAAGAACTCATATTAGAATTTCCAAATCCATTCACAGAACCGATAATCGCAGACAGGGAGATCCGCATTCCACCGTCCGCCTGAATGCTGGTTTCTGCCCCGCCGGACATCACCTTGATCTGCTCCTGGTCGCCGATGATCTTCTCCATCGGCGGAACGATGATATATTCATTGCAATCACCGACATTGATGACCGCATCAGCCTCCGGCGTCGTATCGGCGACTGGCTCTTCCACACCGTCAGGCCCCAGCATCATCACAGTTTTAATGTCGTAATGTTCACATCCCCTGCAAATCATCATCAAATCAGCTTCCGGGTTGCCGCCGCCCTCTTCCGGGATGCATACGCCGTCCAAATCAAGAAGCCTTGCCATTTTCACGGCAGATTCACAGCACCGCTGCTTGTCCGCAAGCCCCGGATAAGTCGGCACGACGATCAGTCCTTTGAAATCCAGCGTTTTCCCATGCCTTTTAAACATCTCTTTCACGAGAGGGCTGTTCTGGTGATCATAGGTCGTGTGCTTATCTCCAGCGACAACGCAGTTGCCGTTTACAATCGCACCGTCAAATACCTCATTTGGATGCAGCAGCATCGTATGGAGCTTTTTGGCGTCGATGCCATACACATAATTATCATGCAAAAGACCCTGTGCCATGATTATGTACATGATTGCTACTTTTGGCAGCTCCTTTTCCGGCTTTGACAGACAGTATTCTTTCGTATAGTCGGCTTTCATCTCAAGCCCCGCGTGTGCAATGTAATGGGCGGCTTTAATCCCCGCTATCCGCACGGCCGCTTCATGCTCCGCTGGGTGAAGGCCTTCCTTCACGTCCGCCACGATGACAATGTTATTCAGCTTTGAAAACTGCGTATACTGTGCGCCGATGCCCGACATATCGATTACGCCTTCCTGAAATCCGACGATCGTTCCTGTCGTTACCACGGCAGCACCCCGCAGCACTTTAGTCACGCCGTCCCCGCAGGTTTCGAACTTACCGAAATAACCGGGAAAGTACCCGCCGTCCGGCGCTTCCTTGATTCTAGGCTCAATCACATCCTTGACCGGAATGATCCGGACGGATTCACCCGGTTTAGCCAATACAGCATCCAGCTTCGTAAATACTGGATCGGATATATAGTCCAAAAGCCCTGCTTTATCGACCTGTAATACGCCATCGCTGATTTTATTTTGATCGCCAAAGCAAACGTCTTTTATTTCTATAATATCCAGCTTCAAATTCATTTCTCTCAAACAACCACCTCCCTGCTTTTCACATGAAATAGCAGCAATTCACTTGATTCGCTTATTCGTTATCTGCTTATATTGTTTGTTTTGATTGCCCATATTAACCATAACGCAAGTATCGTGCCATGTTTTCAATTGGGGTATGATTGCTAAAACGGATTGCAATTACTGGTTTCCATAGAGAAAGTCAATCCTTATGCATATTTTTTCTGCTCAAAAGAAAGCACCCGCTAATCATTTCTGATTAGCGGGTGCTTTCTCGAAGTCCGTATTTTAGTATTTTTCTGTTCAAGGTCGCCCGGGAAAGCCCAAGGGCTTGTTCTAACTCGGTCGGGGATTGGTATTGCTCCATATACTTTTTGATCACCCGTTTTTCCGTCTTTTCTATCACTTCTTTTAGTGTGCCTTCCATCAAGGAGGCATCCTCCTCTGCGCTTTTCGGGAAAAAGAGCATCTGCTTGACATGTTCATCCGTGATGATATCCTCCTTGGAGGTGAGGATGATCCGTTCCACCAGATTTTCCAATTCCCGTACGTTTCCCGGCCATTCGTACCGCTGTAGCACATTCAAGCTGCTAAGCGAAAACATTTTGTTCGTCTTGTACTTGCTGTTAAAGCTATCCACGAACATATAGATCAGGGGAACGATCTCTCGTTTTCTGGCGCGCAGGGGCGGAATCAAAATCGGAAAGGTGTTGAGCCGGTAAAACAGATCCGAACGGAATTCCCCAGCGGCGACTTTGTCAGCTAACGATTTGTTGCTGGCGGCGATTACCTGAACATCGATCGGGATCATCTCCTTGCCGCCGATGCGCATCACTTCGTTTTCCTGGAGGACACGCAGTAATTTGGCCTGAAAGCTTAGAGGCATATCCCCGATTTCATTCAGGAAAAGAACGCCTTTGTTCGCAAGCTCAAAGTATCCTTTCCGTCCCTTTTCGCTAGCGCCGGTAAACGCGCCCTTTTCACCGCGCCCACAAGCTGACCTTCACAATAGAGCGGCTCGGCATGGTCTTCTTCCACCAAGCGCCTGATGTCTTCCAGGGTTTCTTCATTTTTATCTAAAATTGCCGCCTGCTCCGCAGTAATCAACGGATGGGCTTCAAGTTTTTTTCGTGTCTTATCTGCAAAAGACTGCTCCAATTTTACCAGGTCAAACACATCGCAAATCTGCATCAAGCCAATGAATTCGTCCTCCGGCATGATTTCACCGTATTTTCCCTGGCGCAGTCCTTCTGTTTTCTTGTCATACCATGGAAATGCCGCTGCGGCCAGATCATCTGGGGTCTTGTTGCCGATATACACCTGATTTGGCAAATAGGACAAGGCCTCTTCATAGCTTCGTAGGTGCTTCGGCAGTTCCTTCAAATATTCGGAATCCGGGGTCACCGTCCGTTCTGTCGTCTGCGTCGTTCCATTATGGGCGACCATACCCGGCATAACCGCCAGCGTATAGCTTGCGCCTTTTAATACTGCATATCCTCCCACTTGTTTTTCCTCCTAATCGTCCCGCCACGGGAAAAAACGAGGAAAAGGATCGTCACAGGAACGGAAAATAACCGCCCGGATGGCGACCCCATCCTGCTTTTCATTATAATTGATCTCTGATCGCAGTCATTTCGCTGATGATGTCCTCTACATCGAGTACCATTTCCATCATGCTGATCTGCTCATCGTATACGCCGTCGTCAACTTCTTCCTTGATTTCCGGCTCGCATACGTGATATACGGAGAGTCCCAACGAGACTCCGGCTAATGGTCCTGCAAAGGTCGGGTCACCGAGTGTTACGGTTTCTGCTGCCAGTCCTGCTGCTTCTCCTTCCGCAGCGCCCAAAAGAACGACCAAATCGTCCTTTCCATACTGGTCATAAAACTCTTTTACCCGTTTCTGATTTTCCAGATCCATAGCCCCAGCCGCCGTTCAGACGAAGCATTCGGTCGATGAAAAAACCACCTCTGCTCCTGCGCTCTTCGCACACTCTGCGATAGCGGGTCCTGGAATTCCATCACGGTCGCCTATGATGACTGCTTTCTTGTCTTGTAGCAATGCCATGTTCATAACCTCCTTTCTTCCAGAATATCAAATATATATCATGATATATATTTCTGAATCATCGCTTCCACAGCTTCCGCCGTGGCGTCGTCCTTGACCAGTTCTTCCACCTTTTCGCCGTTTTGATACATGGCGATTACTGGCACGCCCATGATCTTCTGTCCGATGGCCAGCCTTCTGGCGGAGGTGATGTTCAGCTTGCAGAATTTAATCTGGCCGCCGTATTTTTCGGAAAGCGCCTCCACGTGGGGCATCAACGCTTCACAAGGAACGCATCCGTCTCCGAAGAAATCGACCAAAACCGGCCCTTCTGTCTGCAATACTTCAGGTTCAAATGTTTTTTTATCACAGATAATCATAGTAATTTTCCTTTCTTTTCTTGCTAGGATATAACGATTATTTTCATTCGTATTCTTTCAAAATCCCACGACCATTCTCACTGAGAGAAGCGAATATTTTCTTGGATTCCCCACAGATCGCAAAAGGGCTGTAACGCACCAAAATATCATGCTGCCGCTGTGTCAGAGAATCGAGGCAGCCCCGATCCCACTGAAACAACCAGCCGAGCGAACCATGCCCTCACCCGTTTTCATCGAGATACTTTCCGCCCTGCATACAGCCCTGCCGCAAGGCCAGCCGGGCCTGCGCCGATGATAATCACGTCATAAACTTTGTCCATTCCTGCTTGTCCTTTCTGCTGTTTTTCTTTTTGGCAATTACCCGTTCCTGTTATTGCCGCTCTGGCAATTGGCCATTGTCGCTACTATCCCTCCAGCATTAGCCATTGCGATAACGAACCATTCCGGCACTAGTCATTCTGACAACGAACCGTTCTAACAATAAATCACTCCGGCAGCTGTATTTATAATTTCAAGACGGCTTTTGTAAACGAGCAATCCAGTGCCTGATAATCACGTTTGAGCCGCTCGCTAAAGCCTTTGCTTTCTTCTATCCTCCGGCTGTTTCGCGTCGAGTAATCGGCAATCCTGTTCCAGTCATCCGCATCGGCTGGTTCGCTGCTTTCCTGCAAGACGAGGGTAAGATATGGAAAAGGACGCGCCCTGCGTCCCGCCAGGGGGTCGGCAGCCAGCTTATAGCCGCCTTGCAGAAAAAGCGCCTCACACTTTGATATCACCGCCTGTACTGATCCATCTACAAAGAAAAGATGGTGATTTGTCTCAGTTTCAATCAGTTCCCGGACGGCAGGATTGTTCGTCAAGAGCGTATATTTCATTATCATGTTTCCCTGTTTTGTGATTTCTCTGTTGCACTGCTTTCGGTTTTACCGATTCCACTGAAATTGCCTGGCAAAGCAGAATTGACAGAATCAAGGCTTCCCGTCTCTTACAAATGCTTATCGACATCGTAAGCACCGGCTTTGATCCCTGACGGCTTCACATTTACCTGACCTTCTATCGGCTTGCAGCGCAAAAACGGCTTATCCTTCCGCATCAAACTACCTTATCGAATCAAAATTGCTTGCCTTTCCGCGTCAAACGATCTTATGAAAGCAAAACCGCTTGCTTTTTTGCATTCATGCCAAACCGCCAACAAAGAAATTTCCCGAAGCAAACCCTCGACTGTCCGACCAGGCAATTATCTTCGCTTACATACAAAGCGAAAAAGCAAAACCCATACAGACTAAGCGCCCGCGCTCTATCGATTCTTACGATTCTATTATGTTATTGTAATGCAAATTTAATGCCATAATAGCGAAACGTACTGTACCAATTTTCTTTCAGGCGTAAACTTTATTGATATTCCGTCAAT
>CAJUEB010000067.1 GCA_910585135.1 uncultured Eubacteriales bacterium | reverse complement strand
GGATGGGATCAGGAGCCTGCGGGCGCAGGAGCTGACCATATTACGAATGGGAATTTATCAATTGAAATACATGAATTCCGTTCCTGAATATGCAGCGGTGAATGAAAGCGTTGCCCTTGCTAAAAAGTATTGCCGGGGAAAATCGGGCTTCATCAATGGCGTATTGCGGGAATACCTGAACAAGAAGATGCAGCTGCGGATGCCGGATCGAAATGAAGACGAAATCAGATATCTGTCCATCAAATACTCCTATGCGCCATGGATCATAGAACTGTGGCTGGAGCATTACAGCCCGGATTTTGTAGAAGCGCTGCTGAAAGCGGGGAATGAAACGCCGCCGACGACCATACGCCTGAATTGGCTGAAGGTCATGAAAGATGACCTGATCCAAAACCTGGAAGCCAAGAACTTTAAGGTCGAAGAAGGCCAGGTATGCCAGAATGCCCTTCATGTAAAAGGCAATCATCTCCTGGATACAGAGCTTTATAAGATGGGGATGTTCACCCCGCAGGATGAAAGCTCCATTTTGGTAGCGGAAAAGCTCGATCCGAAGCATGGGGAAACCATCATGGATGTATGTGCAGCCCCTGGCGGAAAAACGACGGCGATTGCCGAACGGATGAATAATACAGGGAAAATCATCGCTTCGGATATTTACAGAAGAAAGCTCGATTTGATCGATAAAGAGGCAAAGCGATTGGGCATTACGAACATCCAGACGCGTTCCTGGGATGCGACCAGGGTCGATTCTTCCATGCTCCAGAAAGCGGATCGGGTTTTGGTGGATGCGCCTTGCTCCGGCCTGGGAGTCATCAGGAGAAAGCCGGAAATCAAATATAAGGAATTCACCGAATATGTGGAGCTTTTGCCGAAGAAGCAACTGGCGATTCTTTCCGCATCATCGAGTTATGTGAAGCCGGGCGGTACGCTTTTGTACAGCACTTGTACCATAAACCCGAAGGAAAACGAAAAGGTAACGGAAAAATTCCTCAGAAAAAATCCATCCTTTAAGATCGTGGACAGGGTCGTGCTGTTTCCAAACGTGGATGAAACGGACGGATTTTATATTTGCGTGATGCGAAAAGAGGATAGCCTGCTGTAAGAAAAGGAAAGGGCAGATAATAAATGGTGCAGATAGGATTTAAATGCAACAAAGGCGTTGTCCGTGAAAACAACGAGGACGCCTGTTTCGTAATCCCCAGTCATGATGTTTACATCGTTGCCGACGGGGTAGGCGGCAACCGCTCGGGAGAGGTTGCCAGCAGGACGGCAGTCAGTGAGATTGCCAGCTTCGTGGACGGCGGGGATTTGCAAAACCGGCAAAGTGCGGAAGACATCTTTTCTTTTTTTTATGAGGCGATGGAAACTGCGAACGATATGATTTACCAACTTGGTATTGAAAACCCGGAAAGCCGGGGGATGGCGACGACGGCGGTCATCGCCTATGTCAGGGACGATACGGCATATATTTCAAATATCGGGGACAGCAGGGCATATTTGTTCAGGACGGGTACGTTAAACAGGATAACGACCGATCACACCTATGTCAATGAGCTGATCAGCCAAGGCGTCATTACGGAAGCGGAAGCGGAAAATCACAAACAGAAAAATGTTATCACCAAAGCATTAGGCACGGAGGTTCTGGCAGAGCCGGATTTTTACAAGGTGAATATGTTGAAGGATGATATCCTGATGCTTTGCTCTGACGGGCTTTATGGTGAAGTGGAACATGAGGCCATGGAGCGTGTGCTGGCAAACGGCGCAAGCATGAACGATACCTGTGCGCAGCTTGTGGAAGAAGCCATCAAATGCGGTGGCAGGGATAACATTACGGTAGTTTGTATCAGAATATAATTGTTTTAGGAGGAACGTATGAGTAATAAAGTACTCGCAGGCAGATATGAGCTTTTCGAGCGGATCGGCGAAGGCGGCATGTCAGTCGTATATAAGGCCAAGGACAAGCTTTTGAACCGCTTTGTGGCAATCAAGATCTTGAAGCCGCAGTTTATCGGCGATCATAAATTTATCGACAGCTTTAGAAGGGAGTCCCAGGCGGCTGCCAGCATGTCGCATCCGAATATCGTCAATATCTACGATGTAGGAAGGGAAGGCAATATCCATTATATCGTGATGGAGCTGATCGAAGGCAAAACCTTAAGCGATTATATCAAGGCGCAGGGCGCAATGTCCTATCCGAAGGTGATTGCGCTTTCGAAGCAGATTGCCGCAGCGTTATCGTTCGCTCATAAGAATCATATCATTCACCGGGACGTCAAACCGCACAACGTGATGATCGCACCGAATGGCACGGCAAAGATCACGGACTTTGGAATTGCCAAGGCCGTGAATGCCGCTACGATCGTAGACAACACGGAGGGCATCATCGGTTCGGTGCATTATTTTTCGCCGGAGCAAGCCCGGGGCGGATACGTGGATGAAAAATCCGACATCTATTCCCTCGGGATCGTCATGTACGAGATGCTGACGGGCAGAGTGCCTTTTGACGGAGATAATCCGGTCAATATCGCGTTGATGCATATCAATGGTGAGATGGTGCCGCCGTCCAAGCTGGTAACAGGCGTACCGCCTGCGCTTGAGCATATCATCCTCAAATGTACGGATAAATATCCGGTCAACCGATACGCCTCGGCGGATGAGCTGATTGAGGCGCTTAACAATTTGGAATTTGTCGGAAGCGTCGTCGGAAGCTCTGTCTTGATGGGCGGAAATAACGGCGAGCAGCGTGACCGGATGCAGGCAGACGGGCAAGGCCCGATTGCCGAGACCGATTACGATGACGGCGAGGATGAGTACGAAGAAGATCGGCCAGGCAAGGGAAAAAAGAAAGATAAAAATAAGAAAAAGCCGATGGATAAAAAGAAAAAGATGATCATCATCGGTTCATGCGTTGCCGCGGCGGTTCTCATCATCGGACTGATCGTCGCTGCTGCGCTTGGTGCATTCGGAGGGAAGGAAATCGAAGCACCGAACTTTAAGAACATGACGCTCGAAGAGGCCAAGGACGCGGCCAAGGAATACAATATCAAGGTGAAAAAAGGCGATGAAGTCATAAGCGATGAAGTGGAAAAGGGCAAGATCGTTTCCCAAGATCCGAAGGCGGGCGAGATGGTTAAGGAAGGCAGTACCATCAAGGTCAACATCAGTATTGGGCTGGGAGATGGCGATGTTCCTGATCTGACGGGGAAAATGCAGAATGAATTAAGCGCTTACCTGGAGGCCGCAGGCTTTACCCTTGGCTCGGTGACGTCAGAACCGGGACAGGAACCAGAGGGAACGGTCATGAGGCAAGACCCAGCGGCAGGAACGAAGGCAGAAAAAGGAACTGCTATCAATGTAGTTGTCAGCGATGGTTCGAAGGCGAAGGCAATCATGCCGTTCGTAACGGGAATGACCTTGGGAGAAGCTTCCAGTGCGATCGCGAACGCAGGTCTTAAAGTCGGCAACGTCACCTATGACTACAGCGACACTTATGCGAACGGAGAGGTCATGTGGCAGCAGTTTGAAGGCAATGCGCAGAAAGAGCGCGGTACTTCCGTCAAGCTGATCGTCAGCAAGGGTAAGAAGCCGGAGCCGACGACGCAGGCGCCGACGCAGCCGCCTGCCGGTAACAATGACGGCGATACAGGGGAAAATAATTAACAGTATAAGCGGAGTTGGCAAATTGAAAGGTTTGATCATAAAAGGAATCGCCGGATTTTATTATGTAAAATCCGGCGATGCAGTATTTCGCTGCAAAGCGCGTGGCATTTTTAAACAAAGAGATTTAAAGCCGGCCGTGGGAGACCATGTGATCGTGGAGGTGATCCCCGGTAACGACGACAGCCTGATTACAGAAATCCTTCCCAGAAAGAACAGCTTCATCCGCCCCTTCATTGCTAATGTGGATTGTTTTGTCATCGTGGTGGCGGCAATCAAACCCGAACCTGTGTGGCAGGTTTTGGATCGCTTCCTGGTGATGGCGGAAAAGAGCGATACCGATATTATCGTCTGCGTGAATAAATGCGATCTGGCAGAGGATACTGCAAAAGCAAAGGGGAAAAAAGCGGCGTCAAATATAGAAATGCTAAAGGAAATCTATGAACCGATCTATCCTGTCGTGTGCCTGGGCAGCACGGACACTTCCGGCATCAGCCGTTTCCGGGAGCTGATTAAAGGGAAGACCGTAGCGCTGGCCGGGCCGTCGGGCGTGGGAAAATCAACGATCTTGAACAGGCTCATTCCCACTGCTTCAGCGGAGACGGGCAATATCAGCGAAAAATCCCAGCGTGGGAAGCATACGACCAGGCATGCCGAGCTTTTTCCCATCGATGCAGCGGCAGAAACGATGATCTTCGATACGCCTGGATTCACTTCGTTCGATATTTTGGAATCGGAGGAAGCGGAATTGCAGCACTTGTTCCCGGAAATCGCTAAACATATCGGAACTTGTAAATATCATAATTGCAGGCATATCGCAGAGCCGGGATGCGGGGTTTTAGCCGCACTGGAGGCGGGTGAAATCAGCCGTGGCAGGTATGAATCATACAAAACCTTACTAAATGAAATCAAACAATCTGGACAATACTAAGAGGAGGATACGCTCATGCTACAATTAGCGCCATCAATTTTATCAGCGGATTTTTCAAGGCTGGCAGAAAGCGTTAAAGAGATCGAGGCAGGCGGAGCGCACTTGATCCATGTGGATGTGATGGACGGGCATTTCGTCCCCAACATCAGCTTTGGCGCACCCGTTATGAAAAGCCTTTGCGGCAAGACGGAGATGCCGTTTGATGTGCATTTGATGATCGAAGAGCCGGATCGGTATCTGGCGGATTTTGCAACGGAGCAGACGGAATATATCACAGTGCATCAGGAGGCCTGCGTTCACCTGAACCGAACGATTTCCCATATTAAATCGCTGGGCATAAAGGCAGGCGTTGCTGTCAATCCGGCAACACCGCTGACTACGCTTGACTGTATTTTGGCAGATGTGGACATGGTGCTGCTGATGTCGGTCAATCCGGGATTTGGCGGACAGAAGCTGATTCCTTCCGTGCTTGCGAAGGCAAAGGAGCTTCGCCGCATCAAACAGGAAAATACTATGGATTTTAAGATAGAAATAGACGGTGGCATTACCTTGGGGAATGTCGAGGAGGCAGTAGACTCCGGCGTGGAAATCATCGTCGCGGGTTCATCGGTCTTTGGCGCCGAAAGACCAGAACAAAGGACGCGGGAATTCTTGGATATTTTAAAAGGCGGGTTATAAAGGAGGAAAACATGAGGATTATTCTCGATGGCATGGGAGGAGACAATGCGCCTCGCGAAACGGTAAAGGGCGCAGTTTGGGCGGCAGGCGAGATCAAGGAGCATGAGATCATCATCGTCGGCAAGGAAGATGAAATCAAAGCCGAGCTTGAAACGTGCGGCTTTCAAGGAGATAATATTAAAGTCGTCCACGCAGGCGACGTGATTACGATGGAGGACAGTCCGGTAAAGGCGATCAGGCGCAAGCCGGATGCTTCCATGGTCGTGGGACTTTGTATGCTGCGGGATGGAGAAGGCGATCTGTTTCTTTCCGGCGGCAATACGGGTGCGCTGGTCGTGGGGTCACGGATGATTTTGGATCGCATTGACGGAATCGACCGGCCGGTTCTGGCCAGCATCTATCCATGTCTTGGCTATGAGCCATCGCTTCTGGTGGATGCAGGTGCAAGCGCAGAGGCCAAGGCGCATCATCTGCTGGAATATGGCCTTATGGGCAGCATTTATATTGAAAAGGTTTGGGGTCGTCCAAATCCCAGCGTAGGACTTGTGAACCTGGGGGCAGAGGAAAGTAAAGGGACAAGCGTTACGAAAGATGCGCATCGGAGGTTTAAGATGGCGCCGGTTCATTTTATCGGCAATGTGGAGGCCAGGGAGCTGCCAAAAGGCGCATGCGATGTGATCGTATGCGATGGATTTGTGGGTAATGTGATCCTCAAGCTTTCGGAAGGTCTTGCCATGAATATTTTAAACGTTGTGAAAAACAAGCTCATGACGAACTTGAAAACAAAAATGGCGGCGTTGATGTTAAAACCGCAGCTTGAAGAGTTAAAGGGCGATTTTGATTATGAAGAGTACGGCGGCGCACCGATTTTGGGTGTAAACGGGCCGGTGATCAAATTTCATGGCTCTTCGACTGCCAGCGCGGTAAAAAATGCCATCATCAAGGGCATTCCGTATGGATCGGAAAATGTGGTGGACATCATTAGAACTTCCATGTTGGATCTGGAAGAAACCATCGAAAAGGATGAAGAAGAACAGGATGCGTAAGAAGGAGAAAGAGGGGCGATGAACAACATTCGGCTGCTTGAAGAAAAAATCAATTATCAGTTTCATGACCGGAGTCTTTTGGAGAACGCCGTTACCCACAGCTCGTATATGAAGGAGTGCAACCGCGAAGGGCAGAGCAACGAGCGGCTTGAATTTTTAGGCGATGCGTTTTTCGATGCGATCATCGGGGAAGCGCTGTACAAGATGTTTCCGCGCAAGGAAGAAGGCTTCTTGTCGAGGACGAGAGCAACGCTCGTTTGTGAAAAATCCCTGGCGAAGGTGGCCTTGGCTCTTTGCATCGGCGATCATCTATTGCTTGGGCATGGAGAGGAACGGAGCGGCGGAAGGCAGCGGGAGTCGATCCTGGCGGATACGATGGAAGCGATCTTCGGGGCAGTTTACTTGGACGGCGGCTTTGAGGCGGCAAAACAGGTGGTACTGGCTCTTTTTGAGCAGGCGATCGACGATGCCAGACACGGGAAATACGTGGTGACGGATTATAAGACCGCCTTGCAGGAAAAGTTGCAGAGCCAGGGAATCACCGATATCAAATACGAGTTACTTCAGGAAAGCGGACCTGACCACGACAAGACCTTCCTCGTGCAGCTTTCAGTAGAGGGAAAGCCGCAGGCCACGGGGCAGGGCAAGAGCAAGAAACAGGCGGAGCAGTGCGCGGCGGAGGCGATGATGGAAAGGGAAATGAATGTATTTTAAGAAAATCGAAATGCACGGTTTCAAATCCTTTGCAGAGCCGGTCGTGATCGAATTTAACAAGGGCATCACTTGCATTGTGGGACCAAACGGAAGCGGCAAGAGCAACATCAGCGACGCCATCAGATGGGTGCTGGGAGAGCAGAGCCCGAGGATGCTGCGCGGCGGAAAGATGGAGGAAGTCATTTTTTCGGGGACTTCCAGCAGGAAATCCAGAGGGATGGCAGAGGTTACGCTGGTGATTGACAATGCCGACGAGAGTCTTCCGATCGATTATAAGGAAGTCGCTTTAACGAGGCGCATGTTCCGCTCCGGGGAAAGCGAATATCATATTAATGGCAATCAGTGCAGGCTGCGGGATATCCGGGAACTGATCATGGATACCGGGATCGGCGTCGATGGCTATTCTTTGATCGGGCAGGGAAAAATTTCGGATATTCTCAGCAACAAGACGGAAAGCCGGCGCGAAATCTTTGAAGAGGCTGCCGGAATCGTGATGTACCGGACGAAAAAGGCAGAGTCCGAGAGAAAACTGGCGTCTACGGAAGCCAACATGGAACGTGTACGGGATATTATCGGGGAAATTGAAGGCCGGATCGGCGGACTGCGCGAGGACAGCATCAAAGCTAAGGAATACATAAGCCTACGAGACAGATACAAGGTACTTGAAATCAATATCATTCTTAAAAATATCGAAAACCTCGAACAGAAAAACGAATATATAAAGGAAGACCTGGACGAGCTGCAAGCTTCGATTAGCCATATGAAAGGGATGAAAGATGAGACGGAACAAAGTATAGCGGCATATCAGAAAAAGAGCGAAGCTCTTGAGGCTGCGTCTGCGGAAATCAGGGAAAAGCTGATGCATACCGTAGAAGAATTGAATGCCATGGTGAACCAGAGCCAGGTCGATCAGGAAAAGCTGTCCGCCATCGGGCAAAACAGCGTCAGGCTCAAGGCGGAAATTGAGCAGCTTGCCAGCAAGAAAGCGAAGGAGCAGGAAGGCAGCAGCGAGCATTTGGCAAGAAAAGAAGCGTTAGCAGAAAAGCTTCTTGTGGCAAACAGGGATCTTCGGCAGCGGATGGCGGAATACGACGCGATTTCCCAGGAAATGACGATCCTCATGGACAAGTCTGAGCAGCACAAGAATGATGTTTTCGAGCTTACGGCCTCTGTCAATGCAGGAAAAGCGGAAATCAGCAGCTTACAGATGTTGCAGGAAACGCTAAAACGGCGGAAGGCGGATCTGCTTTCCGAGCGAGACTTGGGCGACGACAGCAATAAAGAAACGCTGGACAGGCTTAGCCGCACGAAAAACGAAAAGAAGGAAATCCTGGAATATTTGCAGGATTTAAAGCTACAGGCTGCGGAAAAGCGCACCGGGTTTGCGAAGCAGCAGGAGGAGGAAAAGGCGCTTTCTGCGGCAGTGGAAGAGCTGCGTATTTCCCTGGGCAAGCTTTCCGCGCGAAAAAAGACCATCGAGGAGATGGAAAGCAATTATGAAGGATATTACTATGCCGTAAAACACGTGATGAAATCGGGTCTTGCCGGGATTCACGGCGTTGTGGCGGAGCTGGTTAAGGTTCCCGAGGGTTATGAGACGGCAATCGAGACGGTACTGGGCGGCTCGCTGCAAAATATCGTATGCGATGATGATGCGGCGGCGAAGGCTGCGATCAGCTCGCTCAAGGCAAACAAGGCAGGCAGGGTCACCTTTCTGCCGGTAAGCTCGATCAAAGGGATCTCCCGCCGTGACAATGCGATCGCAAGCAGGCCGGGTTTCATCGGCTTTGGTCCTGACTGTGTGGAATATGCGGGCAAGTATAAGAATATCGTAGAATACTTGCTGGGCAGGGTCGTTTTAGTGGATCATATGGACAATGCGGTCAAAATGTCAAAGCAAGCCGCCGGATACCGGTTCGTGACGCTGGATGGAGAAGTCGTGAATGCGAGCGGCGCGATCACAGGCGGCAGGTACAGGCATAAAACGGCTAACATATTGGATCGGAAAGCAGAAATCGCCGCGCTGGAGAAGGAAATCGCCGAAAAGGAGAGCAAGCGGCAGAAAGATAACGACAGGATTTCTGTGCTTCGGGAGAGCATCGCTGCATTTTCCGAGACGAGAAATAAGCTGGAGGCGGAAATCAGGCAGCAGGAACATCGGCTTTTGACGGTAGAAAATGAAGAAAAGCTGGCGGAGAGCGTCTTAAAGGATCGAAAGGCCAGCAGCGATAAGCTGGCGAGGGAGCTAGCGCATATCGAAGCTGAGCAGGAAAATTCGCAGGCGATGATCAAAAAGCGTGAGGCGGATATCGAGCGGGATATGGCTGCCCTTCGGAGGGCGGAAGAAGCTGGCGGGGAGAAGTTGGCGGAATACAACGAAAAGAAAGCGGCGTTCGATGCGCTTTCCGAGACGATCACATCCGCAAAAATCGCCGTCGGCAACTGCGAGAAGGAAAAAGAATATGTGGATTCCATGGAACAGCGCATCGCGGCGGCTTTAAAGGAAATCGAGTCGGATATCGACAGCAGGTACAGGCAGCTTGATCATTTGGAAGCGGAAAAAAAGGGCATCGTTTCCGGACAGGAGAACATGGACGATTTGATTCAAAACGGGCGGGCGGAAAAATCTGCGCTTGAAGCCCGGCTGGAAGCGGCAGCGGCGGAAAAGGCCGAGCTTGCGAAAGACATCGCACAGCTTGGGGCAGAGAAAGAGAGCGTCGATGCGAAGCTTTCCGGGCTGCAAAACCAAAGATACGAGCTGGAGATCCGCAATGCAAAAAACGAGACCCAGTTAGATAGCTACAAGGATAAGCTGTGGGAGGATTTCGAGGTTTCCTATGTGCAGGCGGTGGATTTTAAAAGCGACGAATTCGTCATGTCTTCGGCTGTGAAGGAAAGCAGGCAGATCAGAAACCGCATGAAAGAGCTGGGTGAGGTCAATGTCGGGGCAATCGAGGAATACGAAACCGTCAAGGAACGGTATGAATTCCTGACCAGGCAGCAGGCGGACATCCAGGAGGCGATGGATAGCTTAAACAAGTTGATTGACGACATGGATAAGACCATCCGGGTCAAATTCAAGGAAAGCTTCGATCAGATCGTGATTAATTTCGAGGAAAAATTCCAGGAGCTGTTCGGCGGGGGACACGCCGAGCTGCGCCTCTCTGATGAACAGAATCCATTGGAGTCGAATATCGATATCATTGCACAGCCTCCGGGAAAGAAGCTGCAAAATATCAATCTTCTTTCCGGTGGCGAAAAGACGCTGACTGCGATTGCGCTGATGTTCGCGGTGTTAAAGGCCAAACCTACGCCGTTTTGCATCCTGGACGAGGTGGAAGCGGCGCTTGACGATGCGAATATCGACCGCTTTATCGAGTGCCTGCGGACTTTCTGCGGGATACAGTTTACGTTAGTGACGCATCAGAAGGCGACGATGGAGCATGCCGATGCATTGTATGGCGTTACCATGCCGGAAAAAGGCGTGTCCAAGGTATTGTCGATCAGTTTGGAAGATGATTTTGCCGTATGATACGCATTGCCATCGGCAGCCGAAAGGCGGTCGCCGTATTCCGGGCGTTGCAGGCGTCAGCTACGGGGCGGCTGCCACATTGTGTGCATTGCCAGTGATGACCGCCGGGCGGTCGTTGCATTGGCATCATGGTACGAAAAGGGAGAGATATATGTTAAGAGAAGAAAAAAAATCTTTTTTTGGAAAGCTGTCACAGCGTATCGGGGATGCGCTGATGGCGCGGACTACCGTCGATGAGGATTTTCTCGACGAATTGGAGGAAATTCTCATCACCTCCGATATCGGGATGGATACCACCTTGAAGATCGTGGATACCTTGCGGGCGGAAATCCAGTCAAATAATATGACGAAGCCTTCCGTTATCAAGATCAGGCTTGGGAAAATTATCGCGGGGCTGATCAATAAACAGGAAGCTCATCAGCTTTGCAGCGAAACGCCGCTTGTCATTCTGATGATCGGGATCAACGGCGGCGGGAAAACGACATCCATCGGAAAGCTCGCTTATAAGCTAAAGCAGGAAGGCAAGACGGTCATGCTGGCGGCGGCGGATACGTTCCGGGCGGCGGCGGCAGAGCAGCTTGACATCTGGGCAGACCGGGCAGGCGTTAATGTGATCAAGCATCAGGAAGGCGCAGATCCTTCCGCTGTCATATACGATGCTGTCCAGTCGGCAAAGGCGCGGAAGATAGACGTGCTGATCTGTGATACGGCGGGAAGGCTTCAAAATAAGAAAAACCTGAT
>CAJUEB010000066.1 GCA_910585135.1 uncultured Eubacteriales bacterium | reverse complement strand
GCTCCATAAACAATTACAGCTACAGCCAGTTAAATATATCGATGCGTCCATATTGGACGTTTTTTCGTAACTCAAACTAAAAATCTCCTTTCACATTAGTATATTTCATACTATGAAAGGAGATTATTTGGTGTTCCGCTTTTTCATGCAAAGGCGCGCCGTACCAGCGCAGCAATCCTATGAAATCGTTTTCCAAAGTGCTTCAATTTCTGCCGTCGCATCTGTCAGCTTTTCTAAATCACCAACATAATATGCCGTATAGGATTTACAGAATGCCATTTCCCATCCCAGATAATCGCTAATGCATTCCATCTGCTCCCGGATGATCCTGTACTGTGGATTATCCTGCTCCGCCTCGCCGACAAGCAAAAGCCCCACTTTCTTTTTCTTCGCCTTCAAGCCCTCTATATTACAATAGAATTTATCGATGATCGTTTTGAGCTGAGCCGTCAGTCCCCACCAGTACACCGGCGACGCGAATACAAGTACATCAGCTTCCATCACTGCCTCGATCACATCATTGGTATCATCGTCAAAAACGCAGCTGCCAGACGGCTTGCAGGACTCACAAGCGATGCAAGGCGACACACCTGCATCATCCGCATTGATTTCTTTGATTTCCAAATCCTCGATATTGGCAAAACCTCTTTTCAATGCTTCCAAAGCTGCACAAGTATTGCCCTTCCGCGGGCTTCCATTCAACAATAACGCCTTCATCTTTTCCTCCTTCATTTTGATCCATCAATATCCATTTCAAAATTTCCTGTCTTAAAAATATCAGCCTGCCGGCTTTCGTCCCATCTGCCGCGCCACCGTCAATCCTGCCGGAGCTGTACCAGGCACGAGCGGATCCCTGCCCATTGTTTCCATCCTCTTACTTTTACTCTCGTTAACTTCCGATTTTCAAAGTTTTATATATCTGTATTATGATACCTTAAAATGTGATTTTTTTCAATCATCCAATTCCATTTATCCACATATGCCCGCCCCATTTACGAAATAAAAAAACTATGATAAAATAAGCCGTAACCGTTCCACAGAAAGGAGTGAAATTGTGGATCAAGCGGAGCATCTGCGCTCGGAAAAACGCATCCTGCGAATCTCTTTTATCGGAAGTCTTTTTTTCCTGCTGACGGAATGTGCGGCTGTATTTTTCACACGTTCACAAGCTGTTTTAATCGACTGTATCTACGACCTTGCGGATCTGATCATGCTGCTTCCATTCATGATCCTCGTCCCCAGATTATACAAACCCGTTACAGAAAAATGGCCTTACGGCCTTTCCCAAATCGAACCGCTCTTCGTAATCATACGATGCGCCGTTTTGCTGTTTCTTGATATCCAACTGATGATCGACAGCGTGCAGATGATCTTAGATGGCGGGCATATCGTCAACGCTACCGCTGTCGCTTCCTTCGAATTTGCTATGGCGCTCTCCTGCATCCTCGTATATGTCCTGCTGGGACGCCTGTGCCGAAACGTGATGTCCCCTACCATGGAATCAGAGCTGTATGTCTGGAAAGTAGACGCTTACAGCACGGCAGGCGTAGGGCTTGCTTTCCTCATGCAAATGATCCTCCAAAACACGCCGCTGGCATGGATCACACCTTATATTGATCCGGGAATCGCCGTCGTCATGGCGATCATCCTGCTTCCAGAACCCGTTGCCATGGTTCGTGATGCAGTCAAAAGCCTTATCCTCGCAGCACCAGAACCGGAGCTAACCGAACGCGTAAGGAAAGTTGCCACAGATACACTTTTACAGCACGGCATTCAAATCACGTTCCTCGATGTGATCAAAACAGGACGCAAAATATGGGTTGATATTTACATCATCCAAAAAGACGACCTTCTGAGCATCAAGGCGTTAAAAACGGTGCAAAAAGAAATGATGAACACGCTCAGCAGCGAATATGAAAATATCTTCATTGAATTGATTCCGGAATTATCGGAAGAGCCTTAACAGAAAAGCTTTGGCGAAAGCACCCTGGCCTTGATCGCAAAGCTTTGGCGGTAGGGTTTTAACGATAGCGTCCTTGCACCTATCTGCGCTTATCATTTTACACCTGCCCGCACTTGCCCATGCCTTTTCTTTACACCTTCCCGCCGCTTTGCCTGCCTGCTTCTGCCGCTTTGCATCACGATACGTTCTTCTCTCCGTTGATCAAGTGAACCAGTTCCATTCTCGTCGAAACATCCAATTTCCCAAAAATATTGTGCATATGACGCTTAATCGTATACTTTGATACAAAAAGCTGCTCTGCTATTTCAGGATTCGTCAGGCCTTCATATGCCAGTTCCAGCACCTCCCGTTCCCGCTCCGTCAGAGAATGCGTCTCCGCAACGTAATCCAGCCGCTGAGCCAAACGATCCTTGGAAGGATTCTGGGATTGTTCTGTTTTGAAAAGCGCAGTGAAATCTTCGCAAAAAATCAGGAATATCGTGAGCAAATTGATTGCAAACAGAAAAACAGATGTCGGGTCAAACCATCTCTCCAAGGCTACATTAATATCATGAAACAGCATATAAATCACAAGAATGCCATTCCACACTCCATTCACCGCTAAAAAAACGGAAATCAAACAGATATACACCCTGCACTTCTTCTGTATCATTTCTGCCAATGCTTTCGCAAGATGACGAAAATTGAGATAAGTCAGCATAATCGCGATAAAAACCTCTATCAAAAGCATGGCAATCGTCGCAAAACCGGGTTTTGCAATATAATAGTCATCCATCAGAAAACCGTACCCGATCACAGCCAGGACAATGCAGATACCTGTCACGACAGCGGACATTTTTTGCAATGCAATGCGTTCGCTGTTTTGTACCATACTTTTTTCACGCAAATAAGCGTTCCAGAAATAGACCTGCCCGATAAACAAGCAGATATCGGCAACCCGCACGATAGCGTGCGTATGATACGAATTTGTTACAAGCTCATAATAATCAAAATAAAAATACAGAAAATCGATCAGCGCTGTGCAGATCATAAAATTGCGGATCGAAGCAAGCAGCGCTTTATTGCCGGAAGACCAGTGCCGAATCAGCAGCACCGCCAGCAAAATCGCCAAAAATCCCGCAAACCCTGCAAAGATATACATAAAAAAGAAAACCCCGTCGAACATCTTGTTTTCCACTGCCATTCCGACCTTCCCGCATTTCAAACCGCACCATTGCAACCGATATCAACTTCAAACCGCAATGCGACAAACCTGCGCCGCACTGTAAGCTGATTGTATCGCAACCCAAACCCTGTGAAATACCGATTCGCATTCCCGCTTCGTCCCTGTTTCCGATCCCGCAATTCCCCATATTATATTCTTTATTATAGTATATATGCCTAAATTTGTCGAATCCAAAAAGCAAAGCAAAAGCAAGACGGCATTTTCCGATCTACGCAGTCTGCAAACCTTCGAAAGACAACCCGCGCCGTATCACGGCAGCCTTTCTTTTCCCCCGCCGGATATGCGCTTGATCTGCGAACCTTGCAAAAGGCACGGGTCAGCGCTCATCGATTTTTCATCAGCTTATACATCCCGTCTTTCAGCCCATCGATAGAAAGCCTGAACATCGGGAAGACCTTTTCGATCTCAAGAAAGGATTCTGACATCCAAGCGATGTTTTCCTCCCTTTCCTGCGGATGCAGCCAGATAGAATGCGCATATCGCTCCCTGAACCTGCGAAACCACGTGATCCCGTCAGGCGGCGAGCTGCCCCAACTGTTATAAGAACTGCCGACCAGCTCGTGTATCGCCATATCTGCATCGCCTACGAAAATAACCTTGTAGTCTTTTGCAATATTTCGCAACACCCAGTCCGTTTTCACCGTCTGCGCCGTATCGATAGACGGCTCGCGATACAGCACCTCTTCGAGACAATTGTGAAAATAATAGATCTTCAAATCCGAGAAAGTGTTGGCCTTGTGAAGCGAATGAAAAAGCAGGCTGCATAGCTGCTCATAAGGACGCATCGAGCCGCCCGAGTCTATGAGTACCATCAGCTTTAACCGATTGCGCCTGGGCGGCTGCATCCGAATATCGAGAATGCCGCCACGATTGCATGTATGTGCGACCGTTTCCCGGATATCAAGCTCTTCTTCATTCGTTTCCAGCTTACGGGACAGCTCCCGTAACAGGCGGAACGCCATCTGAAACTGCCTTGATTCGATGGTGCAGTCGGTACGCCAATCCCTGAATTTGCGGTCGCCGCGTGCGTGTATGATGCTCTTTCCGCCAGCGCCTTGCAGCATAACGCCGCTTCCAGTTCCCGGGCCTATCCCGATTCCTACGGCGGGACTGTCCTTTGTATATCCGTCCGCAACGCTTAAATTTCCGCTGCTGCCTTCTTCATCTGCGGCAAGGCGCATTTCCAGGGACTTGATCATCCGATCCGAATCAAGCCCGCTCTGTTTCCTGTAAGATGCGAAGGCTTCCCTGACGACTTCCGGATGATGCAAAAGGCTCTCCAGCTCTTTTCGCAGCGCATCAGGGGTAATGGTCTTAAAATACTGATAAAACAATTCCTCGAACTGATCCAGATCGGACTCTGTTTTGACCAGCAGCGTCCGGCAAAGAACAAAAAAACCTTTTAGCGTCTGCTCGTGCAGTCCCAGGCGCATCCCTTCGAGCAGTGAAAGCCAGTCGTGAAGCGTCACTTGAAATCCGCCCGCACGGAGAAAAAGCAAAAAATCCAAAAACATTATCGTAAGCCTCCGGCACCCTGCTTTACAATTTCAAGATCCTCATCCTTTTTGATCAGAAAGCTGAGCAGAGGAAGATCCTGCCGCAAATGATCCACAGGCAGTCCACTCAGCCTGAGCGCGCTGATCCAGTCCAGCAGTTCGCTGGTGCTTGGTTTTTTCTTGAGTTCGAAAAAGTCGCGCACATAAAAGAACGCATCCAGAGCCTGTTCGACTAGCTCATGTTCGATATTCGGATAATGAGCGAGCATGATATTACGCATCAATTCTTTATCGGGAAAATCGATGAAATGGAACGCACAGCGGCGCAGGAATGCGTCGGGCAGTTCTTTTTCAGCATTGGAGGTGATCACGACGATCGGCGCATGTTTGGCTTTTATCGTTTCATCGGTTTCCGGAATGTAAAATTCCATGCGGTCAAGCTCCCAGAGCAGATCGTTCGGAAATTCCAGATCGGCTTTATCGATTTCGTCGATCAAAAGCACACATTGCTCGTCCGAAACGAAAGCCTCCCCCAGCTTGCCAAGCCTGATGTATCGATTAATGTCCCAGGCGCCTTCATTTCCAAGCTCGCT
This sequence comes from uncultured Eubacteriales bacterium, assembly GCA_910585135.1. Classification (GTDB taxonomy): domain Bacteria; phylum Bacillota; class Clostridia; order Peptostreptococcales; family Anaerovoracaceae; genus Lentihominibacter. Next base: position 6,121 of record CAJUEB010000066.1, on the reverse strand, counting down.
GTCATAGAGCCTGCGGACGACGTCATACTGGTAAAGCCCGTCCTGTGCCTTGGTGGTGGATTTGATGCTCCAGACGATGAGTTCCTTGCCAAGCGCTTTGGCGACTGCTTCCGCCAGTGCAGTCTTGCCCGTTCCCGGCTCGCCTTTTATAAGAAGCGGTTTGTTCATTTTAATCGCAATATTGACTGTCATCATAAGGTCGTCGGTTATGATATAATCGTCGGTTCCCTTAAATTGGTGAATGTTTGTTGTCATCGTTTTCCCCTTATTTTTCATTTCAGCGTTTCGAATACAATAAGACTTCCTCAGATGGAATTGTAGCATGGATTTTGCTTTGAGACAATGCAGGAGGAAAAAATTACACGCAGCCTATTGCAAAACGCGCAAACTCTGTATCTTTCACCGTTTTGCCGTAAAAATGCAGAGTTTCTGAAAAGATAAGGCCATCCTGCAAATGGTCAGCGATAATTTGTGTACTTGTTTGCTGAATATCAAAATATTATTTTATTTATTTGCTGGATATTTCTGCAAAATTACTAAAAAATCCTTATTTTTTATCCGTAACATGAAAATAATGAAACGGCAACAAAAAAACTCTGTATAAACAAGAGGAGATTTGCCATTTATACAGAGTTTGTAAGGTTTTTCCATTTTTTCGCAATTGCTTTTGACAAACTGGTCAATTCCCGCAGTCACCTTCGACAAGCTAACCAATGATTAGCAGATGTATACTTGATTCGTCGATCCGTTCATTCTCCCAGGTATTCATCGATGCTGGCCGCCGCCGTCTTGCCTGCGCCCATTGCCAGGATGACCGTAGCCGCACCCGTTACCGCATCGCCGCCTGCGAAGACGCCTTCCCGGTTGGTCGCTGCGCCTGTATCCGTACCAATGCCCCCTCTGTCGTTGGCTTCCAGGTTTTCCGTGGTTTCCAAGATCAGCTTATTGAGCTTCGTACCAATCGCCATGATCACGCAGTCCACATCCAGCACAAAATTAGATCCTCCCTTAACAATCGGGCGTCTCCTGCCGGAAGCATCTGGTTCTCCCAGCTCCATTTCCACACATTCTAGGCCTGTTACATAGCCATTCTCATCGCCTATGACTGCAACAGGATTTTTCAGAAGCTGGAAATCGATGCCCTCTTCGATCGCATGATGAATTTCTTCCGCCCTCGCAGGAATTTCATCCATCGAACGGCGGTATACGATATAAACCTTCTCCGCGCCCATTCGTTTCGCACACCTAGCCGCATCCATGGCAACATTTCCGCCGCCGACTACCGCGATACGCTTCGCTTTCTGAACCGGCGTATCATATTCAGGCAAATATCCCTTCATCAGGTTGATACGGGTCAGATACTCATTCGCAGAGCATACGCCCAGCAAATTTTCACCCGGAATATTCATAAACGATGGGAGTCCGGCGCCCGTGCCAATAAATACAGCTTCAAATCCGTCCTCAAACAGCTCGTCTACCGTCTCTGACTTGCCAATGACTGCATTGTTGACGAACTGAACGCCTCTCTTTTCCAGCTTGCTCACTTCCGCCGCCACGATATCCTTTGGCAGCCGGAATTCCGGGATGCCATAGGCCAGTACGCCGCCCGGCTTATGTAAGCTTTCAAAAACTGTCACCTCATAGCCCTTAGCAGATAGATCGCCCGCACAGGTAAGTCCCGCAGGACCCGCTCCTACGACCGCAACCTTTCTGCCATTGCTGATTACCACACCATCGTCAAGCAGCGATTCCAGAGATTCCTCATCTTCCTCTGCACCATCCGCCGCAGCCTGTGCGGCTTCCTCCTGCGCAGCATGCCAGTCGGATACGAAACGCTCCAGCCTGCCGATGGCGACAGGCTCTCCATGGACGCCCTGCACGCAAAAACCCTCACACTGGTTTTCCTGCGGGCATACCCGGCCGCAGATCCGCGGCAGCGCATTCGTTCCGCTGATGATCTGGTAGGCCTCTTCAAAATCACCTTCGGCAACCTTGGCTATAAATTCAGGGATTCTCACCATGACAGGACAACCCTTCGTACAAGGTTTTTTCCTGCACTTCAAGCATCGCATCGCTTCGTTAATCGCCATTTCAGCCGTATAACCGCCTGCAACTTCTTCAAAATTTCCCGCTCTTACGATCGGATCTTGTTCCGGCATAGGGTTCTTTACCTTTTTCAGATTAATCATGGTAACGCACACCTCCTGTCAATCGGCACACATGCGCCGCATCCTCTGCTTCCTGTTCTTTATAGAAGGCATTTCTTCGAATGAGTTCATCCCAATCAACCAGACTTCCGTCGAATTCCGGACCGTCAACACAGACGAACTTGTTTTCTCCGCCGATGATAGCCCTGCAGCCGCCGCACATACCCGTGCCGTCCACCATATAAGCCGTCAGGGATGCGACCGATGGAATGCCGTAATCCTCTGCGATCTTGCAGACGAACTTCATCATCACAGGCGGCCCTACAGCAACGATTTCATCGTATTTGTTTCCGGCTTCGATCAGTTCCTTCAACTTATCCGTCGTAAACCCCTTTTCTCCATAGCTGCCGTCATCGGTCGTAAGATAGAGGTGATCCGTTCCTGCTTTAAATTCATCTTCCAGAATCACCATATCCTTATTTTTAAACCCGGCGATCATATCCACCTTGATGCCCGCCTTATGCATCCCTGTCGCCAGCGGGTAAGCTAAAGCATTGCCCGTACCGCCTCCTACTACGGCAACGCTTTTCAAGCCTTCCATCTCGGTCGGCTTACCCAAAGGACCTACCACATCGGCCAGCGCGTCCCCTTCCTCAAGCTGATCCAGCAGCATCGTCGTTCTGCCAACGGCCGCATAAATGAGGTCGATCGTGCCTTTTGCGCTATCGTGTCCCGCCATCGTGAGAGGAATCCTTTCACCGTATTCATCTGTACGCAAGATGATAAACTGACCCGGCTTCGCCTTACGTGCGACCATAGGTGCATCGATCACGAGCCATGTCATCGTATCGTTCAGTTTTCTTTTGCTCACTATTTTATACATCGAAATTCCTCCTCTCCCTACTGCTCTTCAAAGCGTTTCTGCTGTTTCTTCAGATTCCTGTATCGCTGCATCGCAATATTTTCTGCCTGCTCAAACAACATCGCCGCCCTATCCGGGTCTTTGAGCTGAAGCGAATTATATCTTACTTCGCCCATGATAAAATCATTGTAGCTTTCCGTAGGCGGAGCGCTGTCAACCGACAGCGGATTTCTCTTCTGTGCAACGAGATCCGGGTTGTAACGGAGCAAATTCCAGTAGCCTGCCCGCACCGCTTTTTTCATTTCCAGCATCGCATGGTTCATGCCTGCCTTCACGCCATGGTTGATGCACGGCGCATAAGCGATGATAAGGGATGGACCGTCATAAGCTTCCGCTTCCTTGATCGCCTTGAGCGTCTGCTGCGGATTTGCACCCATTGCGACCTGCGCCACATAAACGTAACCATAAGCCATGGCAATCTGTGCCAGATCCTTCTTTCTTACCGATTTTCCGCTGGCTGCGAACTGTGCCACCGCACCGGTAGGCGTAGCCTTGGAAGCCTGGCCGCCTGTGTTTGAATATACTTCCGTATCGAATACCAGCACATTCACATTTTCACCAGAAGCCAGCACATGGTCAAGGCCGCCGTAACCGATATCGTAAGCCCAGCCATCGCCGCCGAAGATCCACATGGACGGCTTGCTCAGCATATCTGCGTTTTCCACAACGTATTTGGCGTCTTCGATCACTGTATAATCCCTGCAAAGCGCAACCAGCCTTTCGCCCAGCTTTCCGGCATTCTCCGCATCATCCATATGTTCAAGCCATGCTTTCGCATCCTCGGTAAAGCGGATATCCGCCATCAGTTTTTCGACATGGGATTTCAGCTCATTTCTCCTTGCCTTGACGGCCACAGCCATTCCGTAACCGAATTCGGCATTGTCTTCAAAGAGGGAATTGGACCACGCCGGACCTCTCCCCGCTTTATTCACGGTATAAGGCGTGCTCGGTGCGCTGCATCCCCAAATCGAGGAGCATCCCGTCGCATTGGCGATGTACATCCGGTCGCCGAAAAGCTGCGTCACCAGCTTCGCATACGGCGTTTCCCCGCAGCCCGGGCAAGCGCCTGAGAATTCCAAGAGCGGCTGCCTGAACTGGGACTGTTTAACCGTTTCCGCACTGCCGCCAAGTTCACTGTTATCGATCGTTTCAAACAGGTAATCATAATCGCGCTGCGCCTTTTCAGAGGCATCCTCTGCCATTACCATGTCAAGCGCCTTTTGCCTTGCCGGACAAACATCGACGCACGAACCACAGCCTGTGCAGTCGAGAGCCGAAATACCGATGGCAAAGAACTTCTCCGCATCGTCCTTGAAGATCGCGACATCTGCCTCTGTCTCCTCCGCCTGCTTTTTATCCAGCACGAAAGGCCTGATCACAGCATGCGGGCAGACATAAGAACACCAGTTGCACTGCATGCATTTTTCCGCATCCCATTTCGGGATTTCAACGGCAATCCCGCGCTTTTCATAAGCTGCCGTACCCGCAGGGATCATCCCGTTCGCCGTATCCACAAATACGGATACCGGAATCGAATCCCCGTCCATGCCATTCGTCGGCTTCAAGATCTTGTTGATATAGTCCGTATGAAGTTTATCCCTGCCCTGCGCCTGCTCCCTGGCGAGGCTTCCGTCTGCTTCTGCCCAATGCGCCGGAATTTCCACCTTATGTACGCTGTCAATACCGGCCGCTACAGCCTGGTAGTTCATATAAACGATTTTCTTTCCCTTATTGCTGTAGGTCTTCTTGATCGCTTCTTTCATATATTCCGCGGCATCGTAAACAGGCAGGATGTTGGCCAACTTAAAGAATGCCGCCTGCAAAACCGTGTTTGACCTGCCGCCAAGCCCTAAATCCCTTGCGATCGTAACCGCATCACAAGTATAAAACTTGATATCGTTTTCTGCGATATAACGCTTCACGCTGCCCGGAAGCTTTTCCTCAAGCTGCTGCTGATCCCACGAGCAGTTGAGCAGGAACGTGCCGCCCGGCTTCACGTCCTCTACCATATTATAACGGTTGATGTAAGCAGCATTATGGCATGCCACGAAATCAGCCCGCTTCACATAGTAGGACGATTTGATCGGCGCATCGCCAAACCGCAAATGGGAAATGGTAACGCCGCCGGATTTCTTCGAATCATATTGGAAATAAGCCTGCACATACTTATCCGTATTATCACCGATGATCTTAATGCTGTTCTTGTTCGCACCGACCGTCCCGTCTGCGCCCAGCCCCCAGAATTTGCAGGCCACAGTTCCTTCCTGTGCTACGTCAGGCCGTTCGCTGGCCTTCAAGGAAAGCCCTGTCACATCGTCTTCGATGGAAATCGTAAATTCCTTCTTCGGCGTTTTCTCCCAGAGGTTTTCATATACGGCCAAAACGTCCTCCGGCTGCGTATCCTTAGAGCCAAGCCCATAACGTCCGCCTGCGAGGAACACCTTGTCAAGCTTGCTGCCTTTTAACGCTGCCGCAACGTCAAGGAAAAGTGGTTCGCCGATCGAGCCAGGTTCTTTTGTGCGATCCAGGACAGCAATCTTTTTCACCGTCTCAGGAATCACATCGATCAGGTGCTTTGCCGAAAACGGCCTATAAAGATGCACGCTGACAACGCCCACTTTTTTGCCCTTTGCATTGAGGTAATCGACGATTTCCTCTGCGGCGTCACAGACCGAGCCCATGGCGATGATAATCTCCGTCGCGTCCTCTGCCCCGTAGTAATTAAACGGCTTGTAAGATGTCCCCAGTTTTTCATTTACCTGCTCCATGCATTTGATCACCGTATCCACGGTTTCCTCATATGCTTTATTGCAGGCCTCCCTGTGCTGGAAGAACGTTTCCGGCTGCTCCGCAGATCCCATGCTCTGCGGATGGTTTGGATTTAACGCCCTGTTTCGAAAACGTTTGAGCGCATCCCAGTCCACCATGCTTTTCAGTTCTTCATAATCCCAGGTTTCTATTTTCTGCTGCTCGTGGCTGGTCCGGAATCCATCGAAGAAATGGAGCATCGGCACTTTGCCCTTGATCGCTGACAGATGCGCAACTGCCGCCA
>CAJUEB010000065.1 GCA_910585135.1 uncultured Eubacteriales bacterium | reverse complement strand
GCGACGCATTTGCCGGATATATGGTATGGTGTTGGCCTGATTGCAGGTACTTTTACGGGCTGGACTGTTTCCTATATGCGGATCCGTTGGATCGAAAAGCATATGTCTGTCCATATGTTTTGCCAGGGAGCTTTATTAAAGCAGGAAAATGTTCCGGCACCATCCAGTAAAGTATATGATAAATACGCCTTGCAGGGAGAGCGGAAATAGGTGATGCATAAAAAAATAATATATATGAAATGTGAATGGGAAGGAAGAAGGAAGGATGGAGATGGCTGTGATCATGAAAATCGGAATCATTGTATTTGGGTTTGCAATGATTCTAGCTGGGTTTTGGTTTCATTCCAGAAAAAAACTAGCCGTTAATTTTGCAGTTTTTTGGGCTGTGCTGGGCATATTGCTGGCATTAGCTGGTGTGGTTTTGCCAATGTGGATTTGGGGCAGGCTGTTTGGCACATGGCAGGGAATCCCGTTTTTATGTTTGGGCATCATTCTTTTTATTGGAGGATTTTTGATCAGCATGATCATGTCCCGGTTAATCGCACAAAATCGTGAACTAGCGATGCAGGTAGCTCTCTTGCTCGAAGAAAAAGAGCGTATAGAACTGGAACTAGGGGAGGTTTCGGAGCGATATGAAAAAGCTGCTGTTTGTTATTAATACCCTGGGACGTGCCGGAGCAGAAATGGCACTTTTGGGGGTTTTGAATCATTTGGATCGGACGCAATATGATGTTTCCCTTTATGTGATCATGGCGCAGGGAGAAATGATCGCGGAGCTGCCGGATCATGTAAAGGTGCTGAATAAAAGCTTTTGTTCCCAGTCAGTCCTTTCAAAGCGTGGGCGGTGGAATATGGTGAAAACCTGCATTGCCGCTTTTTTCCGAAATGGCGCATATGTTAGGAAACTCATTTTCTTGTTCAAAACCTATGTTGTTATGATTAAAGCGGGGAATTTTCAGATCGATAAATTGCTTTGGCGTATGCTTGCGGACGGGGCGCAGCGTTTTGAAGAAAACTTTGACCTAGCCATTGCTTATTTAGAGGGCGGTTCTGCTTATTATGTCGCAGATCATGTGAAGGCTAGGAAAAAAGCAGCTTTTATACATATTCCTTATGAAAATGCCGGGTACACAAGGGAAATGGATCAAGCCTGCTGGGATCGCTTTGACCGAATTTTTGCGATTGCTGATAAAGTGAAAGAGCATTTTGTAGCATTTTACCCTGAATATGCAGGGAAAGTTGAAGTGTTTCACAATATCATCGATAGGAGTGCGATTTGCAGCAAGGCAATGGAACAAGGTGGATTTGATGATGATTATCAAGGCTTGCGCATCTTAACGGTAGGAAGGCTGGTGTATCAGAAGGGATATGATATTGCGATAGAAGCGATGAAGATTTTGAAGGATGCTGGGCACGAAGCCAAGTGGTATGTGCTTGGAGAAGGAGAACAACGAAATAAACTGACGAAAAAAATAGCTGATTTGCAGTTACAGGATCGCTTTTATCTTCTGGGCGCTGTGGAAAATCCTTATCCTTATTACAGGCAGGCGGACTTGTATGTCCATGCGACCAGGTTTGAAGGAAAAAGTATTGCCATTCAGGAGGCGCAAATCTTAGGGTGTGCAATCATCGCTTCCGATCGCAATGGGAATCAGGAGCAAATTATTGATCACGTGGATGGGGTTATTTGCGAATTGACGCCGCAGTCCATTTCAGAAAACATCAGGTATTTGCTGGAAAATGAAGAAAAACGAAAAGCGCTTGGCAGGGCTGCGGAGAATAAGGCAATCTCAGAAAAACCAGAGTTATATCGATTGACGGAGTTGCTTGCGTAAAAGGAGAATGAGAAGCATCATATGGACACAAAAGATTTATTGATTATCATCCCGGCATACAATGAAGAAAAAAATATTTTAAAAGTACTCCACCAATTGGAACAACCTGAAATTGCGGAAATTGCGGATGTCCTTGTGATTGACGATGCATCTGCGGATTTTACAGGCCGTATCGTAAAATCACAAAACCATAAACTCGTAACACATCTTTTTAACATGGGATATGGAAGTGCTTTACGGGTAGGATATAAATATGCGGTTCAAAATGATTACCAATATGTGATCCAGATGGATGGTGACGGGCAGCATGATATTTGCAATATCCCTGCGATCTACCACAAGTTGCGGGAAAAAGCAGAAGATAAGAAATGTCCAGATATCGTTTTGGCATCCCGGTTTATGGAAGAAAGCACTTGTTTTCCAGTTTCCATTTCAAAAAAAATAGCGTATCAGTTTTTTCGATGCCTTATTTATCTCATGACGGGAAAGTGGATTTATGATCCGACAACAGGGCTACAGGGACTAAGCCGGAACGCTTTTTCATATTATTCAAAATATAATCATTTTGATGATAGATATCCAGATGCCAACATCATTTTACAGATGATACTTCTAGGGTTTCGGGTTACGCAGATTCCGGCAGTCATGCATACGAGAACAGAAGGGCAGAGTATGCATTCTGGGTTAAAGCCTATCTGGTATATGTTTCGAATGTTTTTTAGCATGATAACGATCTTGTTTCGGATAAAGGTTTTAAAACTTGATTCAAAAGGCGGGGAAGGCCATGTGGGGTGAAAGCAAAAAAAGGATACGGTTTCGAAAGGCGGATCTTCGGGAAACCAGCAAAGCGTTGCATAATCCCGGATGTGGCTGGTATCATGTTTATCATTTTTCCATTGCGTTGCAACAAGGGGAAGAAGCCTTTTATCTGGATGCGGGCAGCGAGGATGAAGAACTGGTGCTGCTGTTGATCGATATCGGGGATTTTCGGAGTCGGACGCTTTCGGAAGAGGCAATATCCTATGTGGAAAGTATTTTGCGTTTTTTCCAAGAAAAAAACAAACAGATGATCCTACGCTTTGCTTATGATACAGAGGGCAAGGGTGCAGAAAAAGAGCCGCAGTCCATTTTCCTCGTAAAGCAGCACATGAAGCAGCTTGGAAAGCTCATCAAACGGTATGCGGGGGATATCCTGCTGCTTCAAGGAATCTTCGTTGGAAGCTGGGGGGAAATGCATGGTTCAAAATTCCTTTATCCAAAAGCTATGTTGGATTTGATCAATATTCTTTGTCAGGCAACAGAAGGAAGCTGTTACTTGGCGGTACGTACGCCAGTTCAGTGGAGAAGCATTCTTTCCGATACTGCGGCAGACCCGAAACTTAAAGAAATTTTGGCTGTTTTTAATGATGGAATATTTGGCTCACCCACAGATATGGGAACTTATGGAACAGAAAGCCGGAAGGAAGATGGGGCGTTAAGCTGCTGGAGCAGGAGGGAGGAACTTTGCTGGCAGAGCGAGCATTTGCGGGGAAGACCAAATGGCGGCGAAGCATTGCAAGGAAATCCACCTGTAGGATATGAGCAAGCGGCGGTGGAGATGCAGCAAATGCATCTGGGATATTTAAACAGTGTTTATGATTCTGCACAGTTAAATTATTGGAAAGAGGAAGTCGTGAAAAAACGGGGGTGCTGGAATGGCTTGAGCGGTTATGCGTATATCGGCAGACATTTGGGGTATCGATTTGTCGTTCGTGATGTGCGGCTGATAAAAAAAACACTTTTGGAGATTACGATAGAAAATTGCGGGTTTGGGGAGCTGTGTGAGGAAGCGGAATGCACTTTGATTTTTGAAGAAGGCGGTGGGATATTCCGCAATCAGCCGATCGACACAGATGCACGAAAGTGGGAGAGCGGAAAACAGGTCGTCTTGCATATCGAATTTCCTGGAAAACAGCTCTTGAACCGATGCAGGTTGTTTCTGCAAGTAAGGGTAAAAAGAAATGGAAGCGCAATCTGTTTTGCAAATGGGGATGGTAGTGAATGTCCCATGCTGGGTGAGATTCGGTAAGGATTTTTTGAAAGGAGGAAGCAAAAATGATTACGATGCATTGGGTACTGGAATATGCCTCTGTGCTTTGCGGCTATGTGTTCCTGATGTTCATTTGGCCTTCTGTCGTGTTTCGTAACCATCTTGCAAACAAAAGCAAAGCGTATTGGTTTTGCTTCTGTGTGACCGTACAGATCGTATTGGTTAATATAGTTGTTTTAACGTTTGGACTGGTGCATATTCTCAACAGGTGGACTGTTTTTGCTTTCTTTTTTGGCATTCTGTTACTGATCGTTTTGCGAAAGGTTGACTTTACGATAGAAAAGATAGAAACGTTTCGCCATTTGGTGGTGGGCGCTTATGGGGTTAAATGGCTTTTTCTTCGGATTGTGCGTTTTGCATGGAAGTGGTTAAAAAAACAGTGCCTGAAAATATGGGGGATGCTATATCCGCATTTTGGCGAATATTTGCTCTTGGCTGTGCTGGTTATATTTGCTATGATTTATTTCTCTTATAGTGCATTCCAGGAGTATTCCTATGGATTTGGGGATATATATGTCCACCATAGCTGGATATATGGCTTAATAGAAGGAAAAATTTTTTCAGGAGGCATTTATCCGGAAGGACTGCACTGTTTTATTTATTGTTTGTATGCTCTTTTTGGCATTGACGTTTACAGCAGCTTGCTTTTTTGGGGTGGAATCCATGTTGTCGTTCTCTTGATTTCTGTGTATTGCTTGCTGCGGGAGATTTTTCATTGGCGGTATACTCCTTTTTTTGTATTAGCGATATTTTTGACGATAGATTCCGTCTGTGTCAATGCTGTATATAGTATGTCGCGTTTGCAGTGGGCATTGCCGCAGGAGTTTGGCTTATTTACGCCGTTTGTATGCGCGCTGTTTTTGATCCGTTACCTTAAAAATGCTGCTTGTGTTACCTATAAAGGAAAAACATCCAGATTTTACTGGGATGAAAACCTGGTGGTATTTGGCATGGCTTTTACTGCATCGATCGTAACGCATTTTTATACAACTATCATGGCTTTTCTCCTATGCATTTCTTTCGTTGTATTTTTTATCCGGAGGGTATTTTATTACAAACGGCTTGTGCCGCTGGTCATTGCTGTTTTATGTGGCTTGGCAGTTGCGATTTCTCCTATGGCCGGCGCTTTTGCTTCCGGGATTCCCTTTGAGAAATCCATTGATTGGGCGTTAGGGGTTATGCATGGCGCCGATCCTGAAGCACCAGAGCCGCAGCAGATTGAACCCCTGCCACAAGAAGATGGTTCTATGATAGACGCGGTGATAGGAAGGCTGAATCAGGTTTATAAAAATAATTATCAAGTCGTGTATGGCGAAACAAGAGGCAACTGGGTCGCTGCATTAACCGGGTTTGCTGCGATTTTATGGATAATCGTCCGGTTTGCCGGGATCTTATTACATCGATATTCCGGCGGGAAGGCGGGGAAAAATTGCTTTCCTACGTATCTTCCAATGATTTTAGCTGCGTTCCTCTTTATGGTGGCGTATGCAGCTCCGACAGGTTTTCCACAGCTCATTGCGGGATCAAGGCTCTGCTCTATGGAGCAAATTCTGAATATTACAGTCATGATGATGCCGGTTGATATGTTTTTTTCCCTGTTGGCATTATGTTGCAGGAAACGGATCTTGCAGGCAGCATCAATCATTTGCACGGCGGGAATTTATATTGCGGTTATGATGTTAGGTGTATATCACGGTTATTTGTATATTGAATTGTCGCAGTACAATTCGGAAGTGATGGTGACAAATTCCATCACGCAGACATTTCCCGAAGATAGTTATACGATCGTGTCGCCTACGGATCAATTATATATGACGGTCGGATATGGACGACATGAAGATTTATTGAGTTTTGTTGAGAAAAGCAGCGATAGGATAGAATATACGCTGCCAACGGAATATGTGTTCCTGTATATAGAAAAGAAACCGATTCAGTATGCGCAATCACATTTTGCGAAAGGGCCTTCTTGGCTGGCAGAGGAAAAATATCCGGAATTTTTCCCAGCCGATACGACAAGCCAGTGTCCGGAAATACGCGCTTCAGAGATTTCCCGAGATGCGGCATCGAAAGATTTGGTTTATACAAATCCATGGCATATGTATACGGAACTTGAGAATCGGACTATTTTAGAATCAAAGGCTTATGAATGGTGCAAAGATTTTTCAATATTATATCCGCATGAATTAAAAACTTATTATGAAGATGATAATTTAATATGTTATTATTTTAAACAAGAAATAAATGCATTATATAACTTGGCGATAGAGTGATGAGGATGAATAGACGATATATCGGAATAGGATGGAGACAGGCTGTTATTGCCATCGCAATAATTACTTGCTTGCTTCTGCTTGGGGGCTGTGGACGAAGCGTAAAAATCGAGACTTGTACTTTTACGGAATCGTCCAAGGAGCTGGATAACCCTAATCGTGGCTTTTACTATATTCATGGATTTCGTATTACGGATCAGGAGGAAGATTACCGGCAGCTTGTGGAAGATGATTATGCACAGGATAAAGATACAAATCTTTCCTTGGTAGAGGTCAACCTCCAGGACTATACAAATAGGGCGATTACAGAAGCAGGGCTTGCCAATATTGATTCCTTGCTATGCGCTTTAGAGGATATGGACAGACAGCTTATTCTCCGTTTCCTGTATGACTGGGATGGAAACAATGAGGCAACTGAGCCGGAGAATTTGGAGATGATTTTAACGCATATGGATCAGTTAGAGCCTATTTTGCGTAAACACCATAAGCAGTTTTTTACAATGCAGGGACTGTTCATCGGAAACTGGGGAGAAATGAATGGGACAAAATTCTTAGCGGTTGAGGATTTGTACCGCTTGGCGTCGAAGCTGGCAGATGTAACGGATGAATCCACATATCTTTCTGTACGTATGCCGGCGCAGTGGCGAAAAATCACCAAGAATGATTTTCTTTCAAAGGATGAGAAAATCGCGAAGAATTTGAAAATGCGTTTCGGGCTGTTTAACGATGGTATGCTTGGCAGTGAAAGCGATTATGGAACTTATGGAACGGAAAGCGCTGATACGGCAGATTGGCATTCCTGCTGGGCAAGGGAGGATGAGCTGGCATTTCAGAATGAATTGTGCAGCCGTGTGCCGAATGGCGGCGAAGTAATCCATGAGAATGTTTTTAATGATTTTGACAGGGCTGTGGATGATCTATCGGTCATGCACGTTACCTATTTGAATCGGGATTATGACAGGGAGGTCTTTGAAAAATGGACCGGTGAGCGCGTTGCGGAGGCAGGATGCTTTTCCGGCATGGACGGATTGTCCTATATCGAACGGCATTTGGGTTATCGATTGCTAATTACGGATGCATCGCTGGCTCATAAGTGGGGGGATGGTTTGTTATCAACAGATGTTACCTTTCAGAACGTGGGGTTTGCACCGCTTTATCGGGATGTCAATGTTGAGATTAATTTATACAGCGAGGAAGAAGATGAGCTTTTGACTTATGAAGTACCGCAAAATTTGCGAAAGCTCGTCGGCGGAGATCAGACAGAAACTACTTTGACGATCCATCGGGAGATTCCGTTGAAAGACCTTTCGGAAACAAGTTATCAAGTATATCTATCAATTATAGATAGCCAGACCGGAAAGGATATTTTCCTGGCTAATGAGCAGGAACGTGAGAAATACGGTTATTGCATTGGAATAATTGATGTTTATTAAACATTGGGAAAGAATGAAAAGCATGCAAGCATTGGTTTCTATCATCATACCGGCATATCAGGAGGAAAAGAGGATTGGGCGGTGCTTAGATAGCATCCTGCGGTCATCCTATCGTAACCTGGAGCTGATCGTAGTCAATGATGGCTCTACCGATAAGACGGGGGAGGTTGTCCGATCATTTATGAAAAAGGCAGACTCAAACGGAGCGGTAATTAAGTTGGTCGAGATTCCGAACGGAGGTCCTGCTCATGCGAGAAACGTAGGCTTAAAGAAGACCAGCGGGCAGTTTATCGGGTTTGCAGATGCAGATGATATGATTCATCCGCAGATGATAGAACGGTTGGCGGAAAGTTTGCGGAGGGGAAATGATCTGGCTGTCTGCGGGCAGCTGATCTGCAAAGAAGATGGAAAACGGGCATGGAGGCAATATCCCCTGAGGGAGCAGCATCGCAGATGCCCGAAAGAAGCGCTTGAGATGGTTATGTGGGAGCAGCTTTTAATGAGCTGCAATTCCTCCTTGTTTTTACGGGAAAAAATCTTCGATAAGGCAGGCGAGCTTTTCATCTCTTTCCCGGAAGCTGCAACAAGTTTTGAGGATTTTGCGTTTGTCTGTGAATATTTGCTTTGCTGTAATGGTGTTTTGGAGGTGCTGCCCTTTCCTGGATACTTTTATTGTAAGCATCCAGGAAGCCTTACGACGAGGACCTTTCTGGCAGAAGAGCTTTACCGTGATTTGCAGCCGATTCTCCGGGCAGGGGAAGCAATCGGTGATGAACATTTTACAGCGCACAAGCTCCAATATGCATTTCGATTCATGGCCTTTTGGTATGAAGAGGCTTTTCGATGCAGCAGGCAGGGATTTTCGGAACAAAGCGAAAGCTGGAAGCTTTGCATGAGGGAGCTGGAGCGGTATGCGGATATTTACATGAAGGCTTCTAATGTTTTGCCGCATAGGAAGCTTGCGATGTGGATCGTCAGAAGGCATCCGAACCTAGGGAGGCTGTTTGCGAAAACGGTTGGGAGGGTAATTCTGTGAACAAAGCAGACCACGAAAGTCCTTTTTTCTCGATCATTGCAAGATAGCCGGGGGCTGGTGATCCATAAAAAGAACCAGGGTGTTGCAGCAGGAAGCCGCCTGATGCGGAGAAAGCCGAGAGAGGAGGCTGAAAGCATATTGAAAATTGACAGAATGAACAATATGATGCGCAATACGGTATTTGCCGTCATATTAGTGGCATACCTGACATTAGTTCCATTTTTGCTCCGTACAGCCATGCTTTATTCTTTGGGTGTGGAGTATCTCGGCTTGAATGGTCTTTTTGCATCCATTATTCAGGTGCTGAATATTGCAGAACTGGGCGTGGAAAGCGCGATCGTATTTAGTTTCTATAAACCAATCGCAGAGGATGACCTGAAAACAGTTTGCGCACTTTTGAAGCTGTATAAAAGGTTTTATATCGTTATTGGCTTGCTTATTGCGGCTTTCGGGCTGGTGCTGCTTCCTCTTATCCCGAAGCTGATGCAAGATCCGATTCCGCCTGATCTGAATATTTACGTTTTATACCTGTTGTATCTGGCGGCCACGGTAGCGTCTTACTTAGTATGGGGATATAAACGGTGCGTTTTAAAAGCGTATATGCGCAACGATATTATCAGCAAAGTGATGCTTTCCGTTTCCCTGACTGTTAATTTGTTTCAGCTGGCAGCTATTTGTCTTTTGCATAGCTATTATCTGTATTTAGCCGCCGCAGTGCTGGACAAAATTGCGGTAAATCTTATCTCTGCGGCATGTGCAAAGCGAAGGTATCCGAACTGTCAGCCATGTGGCAAGCTGGATCAAGAACATAAACTACAGGTCAGCCGGCGAATCAGGGATTTGTTTACCGTGAAAATCAGTGATGTGGTGCTGGATACATCAGATGCGGTTCTCATCTCTATCTTTTTAGGCCTAACGGCTCTGGCAACCTATCAAAATTACTATTTTATCCT
The DNA here is from genome assembly GCA_910585135.1 of uncultured Eubacteriales bacterium. Lineage (GTDB taxonomy): Bacteria > Bacillota > Clostridia > Peptostreptococcales > Anaerovoracaceae > Lentihominibacter. The sequence goes on along the minus strand of CAJUEB010000065.1, from coordinate 1,806 downwards.
TTTTGCGGTGATTAAGCTGGTGCAGGTACTTCTTGAATCTGCGATGGCGGGAATCGGGAACAGCTTGGTGACGGAGTCGAAGAAAAAGAATTACCGCGACTTTGAAATGATGACCTTTGCCATGTCCTGGGTGATTGGATGGTGTGCTTGCTGCTTGCTTTGCCTATACCAGCCTTTTATGCGAATCTGGGTGGGAAAGGAACTGCTGCTGCCTTTTGGGATGGTTATCCTGTTTGTCTGTTATTTTGTTTGCCTGGGAATGGTTCGCATGACCAATGCCTATAAGGAGGCGGCCGGAATTTGGCATCAGGATCGTTTTCGCCCGCTTGTAGCGGCAATGGTAAACCTGATTTTGGGCATCTGTATGGTGCGGCATCTGGGAATTTACGGCATACTAGGATCTACCGTTGTGGCAGTGTTCGGCGTGGAATTGCCGTGGCTTCTTCACAATATTTTTTCTCTGCTGTTTCCGCAGGAATACTTGTGGCACTATGTAAGGTCACTCGTAATGTATGTAATTTGGATCGCAGTAGCATGTGTGGCGGCATTTGCAGTTTGCAAGCTGATTCACTTCGGTGGCTGGGAAAGCATTTTTGTAACGGCGATTTTATGCCTCTTTATTCCGAACTTGATTTTTTTGGCTGCTTATCATCGTAAAGCGGAGTTTAAGCAGTGGATCGGGGTCTTTCAATCGATGCGGGAGAGGCAGAAAAAGAGGCAGAATCATGCAGTATGATCATATGAAAAAGGCAGGAAAGAGTAAAATGCAAAATATCATATCCAGTTTTTTTCGGGGTATCTTTAGAACGCTTCGGGAATGGGAAATCATGCACTATAAAAAAAGGAAACGGCAAAAATTAGAAAATCGAGATTTTACGATTATCGCTTCGAATTGTAATGGGACATTCATGTATTACGACATGGATTTGCCTTATCTCTCACCGACAATCAACCTCAGCATCGGAATGGATGATTTTATAAAGATGGTAGAAAACCTGCAATGGTATATGGAGCAGGAAATCGTTTTATCCAGCGGCCCAGAAGCATATCCGATTGGAATGCTGGGAGACGTTAGAATTCAATTTGTGCATTATGAGACTTTTGAAGAAGGCGTGCGGCAATGGAATGAGCGAAAAAAGAGAATAAACTGGGATAATTTGTTTATTATAGGAACACAAAAAGATGGCTGTACTTATGAGACCTTAAAAAAGTTTGACCAGCTGCCTTACGAAAACAAGGTAATATTTACGAAGGAAGAATATCCGGAATTTCAATCAGCGCATTACATGAAGGGTTTTGAAGCGGAAGAAGAGCTTGGCGTGTTGACTGATTACAAGAAACCGTTTTTCTTGCGGCGGTATTTGGATGATTTTGATTATGTATCTTTTTTGAATCAAAAATAGCAGGAGGCGAAGAAATGGAAAAAGTATCTGTGATTATACCTGTCTATAATGCAGAGCCGTTTCTGCGACAATGTCTGGAATCCATCGTTAGGCAGACTTATCCGGCGTTGGAAATCATCCTTATTGACGATGGGTCAGAGGATAAGAGCCTTGTAATTTGCCGGGAATACGCTCTTGCCGATGAGCGGATTCGCGTGCTTTGCCAGATGCATCAGGGCGTCGCAGCGGCAAGAAACCGGGGTCTTGCCGCTGCGACGGGTACGTATTTGCTATTTGTAGACAGCGATGATATGATCCATTCCTGCTTGGTAGAAGCATTTGCCGGGCAGATGGAGAAAAGCGGCGCTGATTTGGCTTTTTGTGATTGGAGAAAGCAAGCCTTTCCTGAAATGAACGGGGTGTG
>CAJUEB010000064.1 GCA_910585135.1 uncultured Eubacteriales bacterium | reverse complement strand
ATGCGCTTGCTATTCGCTTCGCCAATGGTTATAATTCATATCATGATATGAAAAATTAGAATATCATGGAGGTGAACCAGGATGGAACTTAGGACGATGCGGTATTTTCTTGCGGTCGCGAGGGAAGAAAATATGACCCGTGCAGCAGAGCAGCTTCATGTTACCCAGCCGACGCTTTCTAAGCAATTAAAAGCATTGGAAGAGGAGCTTGGAAAAAAGCTGTTTATCCGACACAGCTTTCGCATTGAGCTGACCGAAGAAGGGGTATTCTTGCGCAAACGCGCTGAGGATTTGGTGAAAATGGCTGATAAAATAACCGAAGAATTTCATGCGTTCGATGATATTTTGGGTGGTGATGTCTACCTTGGATTGGCAGAATCCTACCAGATCAGGCATCTTGCCGCCGCGATCAAGGCGTTCAAGGATGTCTGTCCCGGACTGCGGTATCATATCACCAGCGGTGATACGGAGCAGGTTACGGAAAAGCTCGATAAGGGGCTTCTCGATTTTGCTGTGCTGGCGCAGGAACCCAATGCCGAGAAATACCATTTCCTGCCATTTCCTAATGCTGACTTATGGGGCGTTGTCATGCCCGCGGACTGCCCGCTGGCACAAAAAAGCGAAATATATGCCAGCGATCTATTCGGGCTTCCCTTGTTTTGTTCGGAACAGGGCTGGAAACACGATATTGCAAGGTGGTGTGGCAATGATATGGAAAAGCTGCATCTGGAAGGCTCGTTCCGTTTGTCTTATAACGGATCGCTTTTTGTCAAAGAAGGGCTTGGCTTTCTTTTGACCTTCCAGCATTTGGTTGACACCAACCCAGGCAGCGGGCTTGTCTTCCGTCCCCTCGCGCCGAAGCTCGAAACGAAGATCTATTTGATCTGGAAGAGGTATCAGGTCTTTACGCCGATTGCCGAGCGGCTGTTGGAAATGCTGCAATCTGGGTTCTCGGCCTTTTCGGAGTGAAACGCAAGGCTGTGGAAGTTCCGATTTACGACCGTCATCCGGGATTAGGTCAGAGCGGTGTTTTTTCGCCTTAACAAAGTAGATTTTTATTGAATCTGATGAAAACGCGGCATATAATTAAAGTCAGTATTTTACCTGTTCAAAGAGTAAGCGGGGTAAACTCTGCGGGGTTTATAAAGGCTGATGGAGGAAAGCTATGGATGGAAAAGGGCAAAAACCAGTCAAAGGAATTCGGATCAGTACAGTGAATATGATAATGATCCTCATATCCTGTGTGTTATACATTCTGCTGATCACAGCGACCATTCGTGTCTCGGAGCAATATAAGAATGTACATAGTTCCATGGATGAATATATCGCTTTTGAAGAAAACGAGGCGTTCTTAACAGAAGGCTCCGCCTATTTGACGGAGCAGGTGCGGCTTTATACGGTGACGCTAGAGCCGGAATATATGGAGAACTATTTTACCGAGGCCAATGAAAGCAAACGCAGAGAAACGGCGCTGGAAAATTTGACGGATGCCTATGAAGGAGATCAGGCATATGAGTACCTGGTGGAGGCGCTCCAACATTCCAACGATCTGATGCATGACGAAATTTATGCCATGAGGCTGATTTCAGAGGCGCAAGACTATCCCGAAGAGAGCCTGCCGCCGGAAGTGCAGGAAGTGGGTCTGTCCGATGAGGATCAAACCTTAGGCAGAGATGAGATGATTCAAAAAGCGAGAGAAATCGTCTTTGGGACAGCCTATCAGGATGCTAAAGCACGAATACTGGCCAGCGTGGAAAGCTCCATGAAGAGTATGCATGAGGTGACGCATGAGAAAATGTTGGGGAATGCCGAGGCGCTGGAATCCACTATGACTATGCAGCGGAGGCTGGTCAGCATACTTTTTGTGGAGACCGTTGCTACGTTCCTCTTAATCATTTTGCTGATCATCAAGCCGCTTCAGGTTCATGTGAACTGCATTAAAGAAGAAAAAATGATGGAGGTCACCGGTTCTTATGAGTTTAAATATCTGGCGCTTACTTATAATGATATTTTTGAGATTAAAAATGCCAATGAAGCCATGCTGCGTTACCGTGCAGAACACGACCCTCTGACCGGCATTGTAAACCGGGGAGGCTTTGAACAGTTGAAGAGTATGTTTCAGATGAAAGGCGGGGCGCTGGGACTTTTAATTATCGATGTGGACAAATTCAAGCTGATCAATGATGGATACGGCCATGAGGTTGGCGACCAGGTACTGAAGAAGGTGGCGGGACTTCTGAAAAGTAAGTTCCGCGCCACGGATCATCCGGCGCGGATCGGCGGAGATGAATTCGCAGTCATTTTGACCGGCCTTGAGGAGGAGATGGGTGCGGTAGTAATGCGAAAGATCGGAGAGATTAATGATTTGCTGATGCACCCGGATGATGGGCTTCCGCCGGTATCTTTAAGCGTAGGCAGTGCATTTTCAGAAAATGGTTTTACAGATGACCTGTACAATAGAGCGGACGCCGCTTTGTATGAGGTGAAAAAGAACGGAAGGTGCGGCTGCCGGTTCTATGAGGAGGGCATGAAGCACTGAACGATCTGAATCCGAAGACGCTGAAAGCCGGAGGTTTTCCGTTTGCAAAGAAAAACGCAGGCCTTGACAGAAAAGTCATGGCCTGCGCGAAAGTGGTACAGGTGGCTTATGGAACTATTTTAACTGCTCCCGCTCCATCGCCAGCGATACGATAAGCCCGAATACCAATGCCCATACGGGTGCGCCGATTCCAAGCAGCGTGGTCTTGGAAAGCCCCAAAAGAAATGCAGTGAGCGCGCCCATCTGGCATTTTCCCGCACCGAAAGCACCTTGCAGCGAGCTGGTGAGAAGCCCGGTCATCGCAAGGCCGCAGATCAGGTTGATGATCGTCTCTGGCAGGTTCATGATCACGGGAATCAAAAACCCCAGCAACAAACATATGATGACGACGCCAATGCAGTATATGACTGCGCCCGTATAGCGGCTTTCCTTTTTTCCTGCATCCTTTCCTGACAAAATGGCGATTACCGGTCCTGCCAGTGAAACCGTATGCCCCAGCCCGAAGGCTGCGAGGATGGATGATATTCCGCTCAGCGCCGTAATCGTATTGAGCGGCAGGTCGTAGCCGTTTGATTTCAAAACGCCGTAGCCCTTTAATATATCGGCCAGTGCCATGATAACCAGCGGCAGTGAGACAGTGAGCAGTACATTTCCCGAAAAATCAGGCAAAGCGATGACGGGGTGTGAAATGCCGATTTCGATATCATCGCTCCCGAATGTTGTTTTGTGCAGAAAAATTGCGCAGATGATTCCGACTGCCATCGCCGCCGTATGCGGCGGTATTTTTTTTGTGATCAGCGGGAAGGCGATGAAAACGCCTGCGATGATGCATCCTGACAAAGCATCCTTTGTGCTCGAAGCGATGATGTCCAGCCCGTAGCTCATGAAAACGCCTGCCACCATTCCCAGAACGATTGGAAGCGGCAGATGCTTTCCAATCCAGCCCATGAGGCCGGTATAGCCGATGACAAATACCACTGCTCCGGCGACGATAAATCCTCCGACGATTTCCGCGAGGGAAAATGTCTCGAACATAGGATTTAATACGACGATTGCTGTGAGCGACGCCGCGAAGTAAAACGGCGTGCGGTAATACAAGCTGGCAAATATCGAGGCGATCGCGCCGACCAGCATACTGCACATGACGAATGATATGGCCTGCTTTGACGTCATTCCGGCGTTATTTGCTACCGAAGCGAGCATAGGAATTGCCCCGGATAGTACGAACACCACGGCAGTGAGTGCAGAGAATATCGCCTGGCTGCTACATCGCCAATCTTCTTTTATGTTTTTAAATCCGTTTCCTGGTTCAATCAGTGGTCGCATGATAGATCACTTTCCCTTCTGCAACTGTCATAAAGATAGGAATCTGGTAAATTTCATCAACCGGCACGTCGAAAATATTCTGGTCGAGGACAACAAAATCCGCAAATTTTCCTGCTGTGATAGACCCGGTAATATCTTCTGCAAAGTTCGCGTAAGCGCTGTTTATGGTGAAGCTTTCGATCATTGCTTCTACAGAAACAGACTCTTCTTGGTTGAGGACATTTGCAGGATTTGAGATGTCGTCACGAAAATCGCATCTCGTTACGCCCATTTGTATCGCGATAAGCGGCGCTGGCGGGAAAGTCACTGGAAAATCGCTGCCGGATGCAATGCGAAGGCCTGCTTCTTCCATCAGGCTTTTCATCGGATATTCATGCTCCGCCCGCTTCTCTCCCAGGTATGGAAGCTCCAGGTTATAGAAATAGCCCTGTTCCTTTGCAAACCAATACGGATTTGCGGAGACGGTGACTCCCTGCGCTTTTAACCGTTCGTAATCCGCACGGTCAACGATCTGCATATGTGCGGCGATTGGGCGGATGTTAGGCTTGCCGTTTTCTTTCTCTGAGAATTCCAGCGCATCCAGCATCTGGGAGACAGCGGCGTCTCCGATCACATGGCTGTGCGTTTGGAATCCATTGGCCTCGGCCCATTTAAAATGTTCTTTTAGCATATCATCAGGCCATATCGGCTCGCTCCTGTAATCAGGCCTGTGCGCATAAGGCTCTTTCAGGTAAGCCGTCGCACCTTCGATCACGCCATCTAACAGAACCTTTATGCTGTGAATCTGAAAATTGCCGCCTTTGTTGCACGTCTTCTGTGCAGGTATGTATTGGTCACGCAGGTCGTCGATGGTTTCCGGCCTTGTCATAAGAGAACCCCTTATTTTCAGGTTGAGTTTTCCTTCCTCGTCCATGGCCGTATACGCCTTAATATCGCTTGTATCCAGCTCTACCATCGGGTCGTGGACCATGGTAATGCCGAGGCTTCCCATGAGTGTTTCCAGATATTGCACTGCCTCTTTTACCTTTTCTACGCTGTAGGCTGGCTTGATTGCGTGAAATGGCGCTTGCGCTTGCTCCCGGAATGTCCCGGATAGCTCCCCGGTTTTGGGATCGACTTCCAGTACGCCGCCTTCAATCACGGTGTCTTTGGTCACGCCCGCCATCTCGATTGCTTTGGAATTTGCCCAGATGGAGTGATGGTCTCCCGAGTCGAGGACGATCGGAATATCCGTTGTGATTTCATCCAGCCATTCTTTTCTCGGGCCGTGTTCATCAAAATACGGGTTGATCCAGCCAGCCCCCTCCAAAAATGAGATGTCTGGGTGTGCCTGATAAAAGTTTTTTATGGTTTCCAGGCAATCTTCGCGGGAAGCCGCATCGGCGAGGTTTACCTTAAAAAGCAACTCTTGTGCGCCTTGCAGTGCATGAATATGCGAGTCGATGAATCCCGGAAGCACCATTTTCCCTTTTAAATCAATGTATTCGGCGTCCGCTCCCGCTTTTTCGCGGATTTCGGCATCCGTTCCGACGCATAATATTTTTTTGCCTTCTACGCAAAACGCCTCTGCCCAGGGAAGCTCCTGGTCTACTGTATAAATTTTCCCGTTTCCGTATACTGTTCTTTTCATGGATTTTCTCCTTTCATGCGGCTTTCTATAGGCTCGCTTCGTTTGTTTGCTTGTATTTTACAACAAGGTGTTTTTATGGAATAGTCAGTATTTTGCAACCATATATACAGTATCTTGCTAATTTTCGGTTTTTTCGTGCTTCTGTGCCTTCTTGCCTTCTTTTCCGGCCGTGTTTTTGGTATAATCAAAAAAACCTACAAAGGAGGCATATGCCTTGCTTCAAGAAAAAAACGTCAATATCGGGCTTGTGAAACCGCTTTTGAAAACATTTCCTGTTTCCGGGGAAAGCCCTGCGGCGCTTTCTTATATTTCAATCGAGGAGTACCCGCTTCATACACAGCTGCACATGGAGCTGATATATGTCGCAGAAGGCAGCATTTTCGTGAAGGTTGGCGTATCCAATTACATTCTTCATGCGGGGGAGTTTACGATTATCAATCCGTTCGAGCTGCATGCCCTTTATGCTGCTGATGAGCCGAACCGGGTATGCATTCTTGAGATTAACCGGGATTTTTATGATCCGTGTGAGGAAGAGAATATTTTCGTATCGGCATATTCACTTTATCAGGATGCTTCGGGTAAGGATTTCGTTCAAATAAAGAATTTGCTTAACAAGATCTTCGCCTTGCATTTGTTTTCCCGATCCGGGGAAAATCCCGATGTCCTGCACCTTCCAGCAGGCGTGGCGGAAAACGATGTGCAGTACGAAAAAATTTTGCTGCGTTCGTTAATCAACTATTTTGAGCTTCATTTCACGCATGAATATTTCCTCCTTAGCGATGATAAGGAAAATTCGCTGCGGGATCGTGCGCAGCAGGCAAACAGGCTCAAGAGCATCCTCCTGTATTTCTATGAAAACTTTCCGCAGAAAATTCAATTACAGGATGTTGCGGATGTGACCTTTATCAATCGGTATTATATTTCCCACTTGGTAAAATCAGGGGTCGGGCTTACCTTTTCTGAGCTTTTGCAGCATATCCGGGTGGAGAAATCCGAGATCTATCTTCTGGGGACGCAGATGCCGGTCAGCCAGATCGTGTATGAGCTTGGTTTTTCGTCGTATCGTTATTTTAGCCTTCATTTTAAAAGGTTGTTTGACATGACGCCCGCTGCTTACCGGAAAAAATTTGCCCGGCAAACGATCCGGTACAAAAATGTTACAGCGGCTCGCTCGACGATGCCTGCTGACATAGATCGCGCATTGGCGATGTTTTCCAAGGAGCATATCGCGCAGGCGGGTGCTAGGGATCGTGCGCGGATGGATGCTGAATGTGTTGAATCGGCGGATGCTGACGATATGGCGCAGATAAAGGCGGCAGATGGCGAAAATATGGTGCAGGCAGAGGCGGTAGATTTTGAAGGATGTGTGCGGGGCGGTGCTGTATGATACGCCGTTTTTTCCAGCAGTTTTGCTTTCCCGTATGGTGTGCAGCATGGCGGGAGATATGGTGTGTGGTATGACGGGCGGCGTGATGGGCGATGCGGCGTGCGGTATGACGGGCGGTGGTGCACGTGGCAGTTTATCGCTGCGTGAATATGACAGGTTTTTTGAGGAGAGGGCGGTCAGTGGCGTTATTAAAGATAAGGAAATGAATTGCGGATTTGTTTCGGGCGGCGGGAGCGTTTCCGCTGGTGAGGTGGCATGCGCCCGTGACTTTGAAAGTAACGGGGCGTGTGTGCCCGGTTGCGAAGGAAAGGCCGTTCGTGATCCTATTTCTGATGACGGGCCGGCCGATGGATCTGGTTTTGAAAGTGACGGGATTTGTGATGCTGACTGTGGTGAAGAAAGCGATTATGATTTCGTGTTTTGCGGCGAACCGGGCAGTATCGCAAAATGCGGGCTGCGAAAATCTGCTTTTTACCTAAAAGAAATGCTTCATCCTTTTTTGCGGCAAGATATGCGCTTTGCCGATTCGGCAATCATTTTGCCGGGCATTTTTCTGATCAAGCAACAGAAAACGATAGAAATCTTGTTATATCATTATCCTGCTTGTGCGGATGCGGGTGCGGATAAAACCGCTGGGGTTACAGATGCAGGCGTAGGCAAAACCGTTGATTCTGCGAGCGCAGGGGGAATTGTTGGTTCTGCGGATACGGATGAAATCGTTGGCTCTGCGAACTTGGACGCAGGCGAAACTACTGCGCCATTGCCGCTTGCGCGCCTTTTGCAAGCCAAAGAGCTGCATGATATTTATTCGCTTGTGAAAAATTGCCGGGATCAATGCTGGCGTTTGGGTTTATCAGGTCTTACGGATGCCGATCGCATCTTGATTAAAAAAACGGAATTGAAATTTGAAACAGATGCGTTTTTACAGTGGGAGCGGATGGGGCGGCCGTCTTCGGTCGATGAAACGATAGCGGCAGCTTTAAATAACGCTTCCACCCCGGATCATTATTTTGAAAGCTATGAGCTGCCAGGTGAGTCCGGCGGCTTGTATCCTGTGACATTGAAGCCGTTTCATGTTCAGCGGATATCGCTTTTTCTTTAATATACACCGTGAAAAGTTCACCGCAGGGAGGCGCATCATTCAAATAATGCCGGGCGGTATAAAAAATAGTTCGTCGAAAAAATAATGCCGAATGGCGTAAAAACAGTTTGTCGCAAAGATAGTGCCAGGCGGCACAATAAGGAAAATCAATGAAAATCAATCATGAAAAAGCATTAGGCCAGGAAATCAGAAAACGAAGAAAAGCATTGAATTATACGCAGGTGTATTTGTCAGAGATGACGGGTCTCAGCGTGACTTTTATTTCTGATGTGGAGCGGGGCAAAGCGACAGCAGAAATCGAAAAGACGATTCACCTGGCGGACTTTTGCGGGGTTGATTTATATATAGAAGAACAGGGGTAAGGGGATGATGCAGGAAAGGAAAGCCCACAAAAAACAAAACATCTTGATTTTAGAGGACGACCAAGAACTTGCCGAGGGAATCAGTTTGTCTCTTGCCGGCGAGGATTTTGCCTTTGTCCTTTGCGGGACGATCGCAGAAGCAAAAAAAGCATTGCAGGAAAAATCATTTGCCCTGCTGGTCATCGACATCAACTTGCCGGATGGCAGCGGACTTGATTTTTGCAAGCAGATACGGAGCTCGAGCCGGATACCGATTGCCTTGCTTACCGCACGGGACATGGAACTGGATATCGTAAAAGGCTTGGAGTGCGGCGCAGATGATTATATCACGAAACCGTTCAGCCTGATGGTTCTCCGGGCGCGGATACGGGCGCTGCTGCGACGCAATACTGAGGAACAGAAATCAGAATATGAGGATTCGGTATTTCGGTTTTGCTTCGATACGATGGAGTTTTACAAAGACGGCAACCTGATTGAGCTTAGTAAAACGGAACAGCGGATTTTGTATCTGCTCGTTTTCCATGCAGGGCGGATTTTGACGAGGGAACGCCTGCTGGAATGGGTCTGGCCGGAGGGGACGGAGTATGTTGAGGACAATGCATTGTCGGTAGGCGTGCGCAGGCTTCGCGATAAATTGGAGGATACGCCGTCGAAGCCAGCTTATATCAAGACGGTTTACGGAAAAGGGTATCTATGGGAGCGGCATTGATGAACGGATATTTTGTATTTGCAGTCGTTGTGCTGGCGTGTGCTGCACTGTTGCTTATATTGTTAAGGCGCCGCGACAGAAGGAAAATCGGGGATGATTACCAGCGGATTTTAGAAAAATTGGACAGGGCGCTAGGCGGCGAGATCCAGTCTGCTGTTTATGATGAATCACAGGAAGACGCGGTGACGGAACGCCTGAACAGGCTCGTTTCAGTATCCGGGATGAACCAGGACCGGGCGGAGCGGGAACGGGATATCGTGAAGTCCTTTATTTCAGATATTTCGCATCAGGTGCGGACGCCGCTTGCGAACATCATGCTGTATGCGGGCCTTTTGCAGGAGCGGGGATTGGACGAGGAAAGCACAGTGCTGGCAGAAAAAATCCGCAAGCAATCGGACAAGCTGGGCTTTTTCATGAAAGAATTAATGCAGGCAGCTTATGCGGAACAGGAAATCATCTCTATCCATCCAACGATGGCACGCGTAGACGAACTGATAAGTAGTGCTTGCCAGCTTGTGGAGATGGAAGCATTGAAGAAAAAAATCCATATTATGCAGGAAGAAACGAATCTGTCTTGCTATGCAGATCCGAAATGGACGATAGAAGCGATCGGAAATGTCCTGGACAATGCGGTAAAATATTCGCCGGAGCATTCGCAGATTGAAATTTCCATCATTGCTTATGAAGCGTTTGTTTGTATCATGGTGCAGGACCAGGGCATGGGAATCCGGGAAGAAGAGCAGGGGCGGGTCTTTGAACGCTTTTATCGTTCTGATGCGGCAAGCAGTGCGCCGGGTCTTGCTTTATCTGGTGAGGGAGGTTCTGGCAAAGCAAGGCGGATATGCAAAGCTCAATTCAAGCCCGGGGGAAGGGACTGCCGTTTGTTTGTATTTATCGCGCTACGCGAAGGGTTAAGAATATTTCCCGTACGGAAATTTCCGTGCGGGAATTTAAAATGTGTCAAAAATATCATCTTTGCGAAAGATTTGCGAAAGAATCCTTTGTTATCCTATGTGCAGTACAAAATTTGGAGCAAAGAAAGCGGGTGGTAGAGTGAAAGTTTTAGTGGCAAAAGACCTGAAAAAGTATTATGGAACGGGCGCGCTGCAAGTGAAGGCGCTGGACGGCGTGAGCATTTGTGTAGAACGGGGCGAATTTCTTGCTATTGTCGGGACTTCGGGAAGTGGAAAATCCACGCTTTTGCATATGCTGGGCGGACTGGATAATCCTACTGCGGGAAAGGTGCTGGTTGATGGGCAGGATATTTCCCGCATGGGAAAGGATGCGCTGACGATTTTCCGCAGGCGGAAAATCGGATTTGTGTTCCAGAATTATAATCTGTTGCCGCTGATGAATGCGTACGAGAATATCATCCTGCCGGTTAAGCTGGACGGAATTTCTCCGGATCGGGCGTATATCGAGAAAATTATTACGGCATTAGGTTTGCAGGAAAAGAAATATGCCATGCCGGATCAGTTATCCGGTGGGCAGCAGCAGCGAATTGCCTTGGCCAGGGCATTGGCGGCGAAGCCAGCGATCATTCTTGCCGATGAACCGACGGGAAACCTCGACAGCCAGACCAGCCAGGACGTGCTTGGTTTGATCAAAACGACCGGGCGGCAATTTGGGCAGACAATCGTCATGATTACGCATAACATTGAAATCGCGCAGATGGCAGACAGGATTCTGCGGCTTGAGGATGGGAAAATTTGCGGAGGTGAAGGCGGCCATGCTGAATGTACGAAATAAGAAGGTTGTCGGTGAGATCGCAAAAATGACGTATCGGGCGAATAAAAAGCGAAATATTTTAATCATTTCCGCCATTATTTTAACGACGTTTCTCATTACGGTGGTCGTCGCGATTGGCACAGGTTATTGGAATACGGTCACGCAGCGGCAGATTCGGATGCAGGGGATGGATTATGATATCGAGTTAAGCGAGCCGCGCGAGGATCAAGTGGCAAAGATAAAGTCCATGGAAAACGTGCAGTGTGCGGGTCTTTCCGTGAAATGCGCGGTACTGGAGGCGTATCAGGGACAACTTATGGATAAGACGAGGCTTTACTGGCTGGATGAAACGTGCTGGAAGGAGCAGACGATTCCTGCCCTGGAAAGCTATGAGGGGCATTATCCGCAGCATGAAAATGAAATTATGCTCGGAAAAAATACGTTAAAAGCCATGGGGATTACAAAACCGGAGCTTGGTATGAAGCTTGTGGTTGATTATTATAGCTTGGCGGTGGATTCGGCAGAAGATGCTACAGCGGATGTTGTGGCAGTGGGTTCAGCGGGTTCGGCGGGCGATTCGGCGGGTTCGGATGCGGGTGATTCTGTGGGATCGGCATCAAGCGATTCTGTGGGTTCGGCAGATGTTTTTGCAGCGGACGCTGCGGCTGGTTCTGATG
>CAJUEB010000063.1 GCA_910585135.1 uncultured Eubacteriales bacterium | reverse complement strand
TCCCCTTGAAGGAAAAAGAGCCTAAAATGTTGATGTCGTACAGCTTTGCAAATTCATGACCGTATCCGAACGTTCCACTGGCAGCCATGACTGGATTTTCAAGCGAAAGGCCGCAAAGGGTCACCGCCAGGGCAGAATCATTCAAATGGTTTAAATCTTTTACATGAACGGAATTTATTGAAGAGTCACAGTTTCCCGTTACCATAAGATTTCACTCCTTTCCAGCACAGGGCCTTCCTTGCAGATTCGCTTCGTGCCGTATTTCGTCTGACAGGTACAGCCCATGCATGCGCCGAACCCGCATCCCATTCGCTGTTCAAAGCTCATTTGACCGTCCGTTTCGGGATCGATCGCGGCCTCCAGAGCTTTTAGCATGACCGCAGGCCCGCAGGCATAAAAATAAGTGTACGGTGCGGCCTCCTCACCGCCCCTTGCTTCATCCCCGGCGCAAAGCGAGCCGCAGGTCATTGACCTCGCACATGGCGACTCTGGGATAGCATCCGTAACGAAGCCTTTAACGCCACGGCTTCCGTCCACCGTCGCAAGGATCGGCCTTACGCCCAACGCATGAAATGCATCTATATAAAAAATCTCCGAAGCATTGTTAAATCCCAACACGACGACCGGCTTCTTTCCCTCAGCGAGAAGTTTTTTGCAAAGCCCGTATAGTGGGGCAGCACCTGCGCCGCCGCCGACAAGAAGCGGCCTATCCCCGCTTTTTTCGGTAACAAAGCCATTTCCAAGCGGCATCAAGGTGCTGATTCTTCGGCCTGTTTCATAGCGACTCATCGCTTCCGTTCCCCGGCCCACTGTTTTATAGATGATCGTAACCGTATCTTCTGTCCAGTCACAGATGGAAATAGGACGCCGCAGATAATAACCGTCCAGTTTGAGGTTGATAAATTGTCCCGGCTTGATCGTTTCTGGGAAATGCTGTGCATGATGCAAGACCATTTCATACGTTCGATCTGCCAGCCTCCGATTGTGCTTCACTTCTAATGTAATTTCCTGCATGAAAAACCTCCTTACGCTTTGCGCTGTTTTTCCTGTTTCCAAACGATATTGCCGTCTATCACGGTCAGCATGCATCTGCCGTACACCTGCCAGCCTTCAAACGGCGTACTCTTCCCCTTTGAATGAAACTGCGCCGGATCGACCGTATCGCTTTCGTCTAAATTCCATAGCGTGAAGGTCGGTGCTTTGCGGGAAAGCTCTTGTTCAAACGGCCTGTCTGGAAGGGAAAATCGGCTTCTCGGATTGTCGTATAGCAGTGCGACCAGTTTTTTTAACGTGATAACGCCTTTTTTCACCAGCCCCGTATAAAGCACAGAAAATGCGGTTTCCAAGCCGACGATGCCAAAGGCGCTTTCCTGAAAGCCCTTGTTTTTTTCTTCTGCGCTATGGGGCGCATGGTCAGTGGCGATCATGTCAACCGTTCCATCCTGAATTGCCGCAATTAACGCCTCCTGATCCTCCCTGCTCTTGATCGGCGGGTTCATTTTAAAACGCCCGCTGTCTTCAACATCGCTTTCGGATAGGAGCAAGTAGTGCGGCGCTGTCTCGCAGGTGATATCCAGGCCTTCCGCTTTGGCAGCCTTAATCAGCTTTAAGGATTCCTTCGTCGAAATATGGCAGGCATGATAGCTGCACTTTGCCTGCCGCACCAGTTCAAGATCCCGTTCAAGCTGCTTCCATTCGCTTTCAGGGCTTTCCCTCGGATAAGATTCATCCTCACAATGCGCTACGATGATTTTGCCAAAGGCTTTCGCTTTCTTCATTGCCGCCAGCATCAATTCTGCGGAGGCGACGCCTTTTCCGTCATCGGTGAAAGCGATCACATGCCCTGCCAGATCCGCCATCGCAGAAAGCCGCTCTCCCCGCTGCCCTGTGGTAATCGCGCCATAAGGATATACATTGACCTTTGCATCCCGCCTTACGGCGTCAAGCTGCACCTGCAAATGCGCCATATTGTCTGGGCAGGGGTCTAAGTTCGGCATGGAAAAAACATCCGTAAACCCGCCTGCTGCCGCCGCCTTCGTCCCGGTCGCCATGGTTTCCTTATATAAAAAACCCGGTTCTCTCAAATGTACATGTACATCTGTAAAACCGGGTAAAATATAAAAATCAGAAACCTGTGAAATATCAATACCAAGGGATTCGACACGCTCCCTGTCTGTCATGCCAAGGTCTTTTATTCTCACAAAATCGATCAATTTTTTCTTCATGTTTCTCTCCGTTTTCACGTCATATCCTGATAAAAAATCGTCTGTCATTGGACATCCTTACTTTTATACCATAAGGCAAATATGTCTGTCAAGTATAAATTTTATCATAATAAAAATATTATGATAGGAGAATAAAGGCATGAAAAAAAGCGCTACGAGCTATTTCCATTTTTCTAATATTTCCAATATGGGAAAATCCAGCCCGGCTTTCCATAAAAGGAATCTATGAGCTGGATTTTTATCAATTACCACTTCTCGATATCGTCAGAATCATCATCTCTCGTGTTGAGATCCCATTGCCGCCAAAGCTCGGTTTCTTCATTCGCTTGCTTTCGAACTTCACGGTTTCGTTCCTTGCTTTGACCGTTTTCGCCCTGTATTTCCCTGCGCTTTTGCGGTGTTTCTCCTGACATGAGGTCTTCCAGCCAGGAATCATCCTCTGCTGGGGAAGCGTCCAGTATCTTCCCGCTCCTTCCGATTCGCGGCTGTCCGGCCGGAGAAACCGGATCGGCATCATGGTCTTTTGCTTGTCTGTCATTGATGGCTTTTGCCTGATTTCCCTCAATTACTTGAGTTTCTTCGTTGGCAATGCGTTCCTTGCGCTTCAAGTTGTCTCTGCGATCCATATCGTCAGGCACTTTCCCGTCAGTTTGCTCTATCGTTTCCGCCTGTTTTTTCTTCGATGGAGCTGCCGCTGCCGCACCGTCCTTTCGTTTCCTTTTCTTTGCCAAGATCACGGAGATAATCACGATCAGAATAACCAGCACTGCTGCGGCAGCGATAAAAATAACATTGAGGTTCACCGCAGAATCCTTTTCTGTTTTTTCATCAACACCGACCAGCTCAGTTGTATCAACCGGCTTTTCCGGGGAAGTCGTTTCTGTAACGAGCGCTTCCGGAGCGGCGTTCCCGCTGATCGTTATCGTTTTCGCAGTCGACGGCCGATCCAGGGCGACGTCATCGAAGTCATACATTTCATCTGTCGTCACCTCCAAATCTGCCGATCCCTCCGAAACAGCTTGGAATTTGAGGTTGAATATGATACTGCCATCCGTGCCGGCTGTCTTTAACTGAATATATCCTGTATTGCCACTGCTCGTGCCGCCTGAAATATACGTAAGCTTATTGGTATCATACGTCATATGAGCATCCACACGGCCGATATTGCCTCCCTCAAAGGCGACAACCAGCGTAAAGGTATCTCCTCCCTTAACATCGTCACCGCCGTTTATGCTCACAGAAGAAGCCGCAAATACATTTGGTGTAAGCAACGGCACGACAAACGCCATGATCACAATAAGGACGATTAACCTTCTCAAAGTCCGTTCCAGTAAACTGTCTTTTTCCTTTATCATATCAATGCTCCTTTGTCAACACTTCTGAACATTTATGGCAACGGGCAGTTGGAGGCTGGCATACCGCTGAAAACAGGAATCTCAACTACGACCGGATACTTTGAATTACCCGCGTATGCCTTTTTCACGATACCACCTTCGCTTGCTGCACCTGCGACATTAGTCATGTACTGATGCACGCCTACATTGCCTGCGCCGTTATACACATTAAATTTTTTGGAATAATAGGAATCCTGATTCTTCGATACATAATTGTTCGAATAATATTGTGCGCCGCCCAGGATCGATTTATACGGCGTCGTCCAAGGCCTTGCATATGACGTCTTGCCTTCATTCTCTCCCTTGGCATACCAAAGTCCACGCTGGATGGAGTTCATCGTGCTGGTCGTCCACGCGCCGATGTTAAAGAAGTTGTAATATCCCGCATAGCCTGAATATGTCCCGGAGATCAATCCGCTCGTGCCTTTCCAGCCCTGTTCCTGTATGATCATGGCGGCTAAGACATTCGGATTGACGTTGGCTGCTTTTCCGGCATCGTGGATCAACGACGCATAAGAGGAATAGCCGCCGCCCGGATTTCTCGTCTGCATGAAAGAACCCTGAATGACAGCGGATACCGTGTTCGTATTCTGTGAAGCAGCATCATAGGTCTGCGTCATAAACTGATAGATTCCGTCTTCATTGAGGAAGTTTCTTGGATCCATGTAATGTGCGATGACCGTCGAATTTGCCGCATACCAAGTGCCATCGTATTTTGTCCACGATCCTGTCGAGGAATTATAGGACGCTGGGTTTCGATAGCTGACAGGCGATGATGGGCTTACCAGGTTTCTGCCCAGCTTGCTTTCTGCCGAAAGTGCGCTCGACCAGCTGTATCCCACATTGGAAGCCTTAAATATCCACTGCGGGTGTGCAGCGTGCAGAGATCTCAGGCCTGCCTTATAGCTTTCCGGAAAACCCTGCGCATTCAGGTATGTCTCAAAATCGCTGTCCGAGGTAATGGTCTTGACCGTCACATAATCGGAACAAATATATCCCGCTTTGGAAGAGGAATATTGATATGTATACCACAGCTTTCCGTTGCTTGCCTTTGCAGAACCTGTGATCGTCACCATCGATCCCTTGGCAAGAACTGTCAGCTTGCTGTAATTCGTTCCCGGACCGGACCGGACGTTGAGACCAGTCGATGATGTCTTGACCGTTCCCATCTGGAACGTCACGGGCTGCGCCGGGGCAGACGGATCTGTCCCTGTTCCAGGGTTTTCCGTTCCATCCCCCGATGCGGTTACATACGAGGCGGAAACATATCCTGTCTTTCCATTATAGGTAAGCTTGTACCACACGCCGCCTGAAGAATCCTGTGCTATTTGCAGAATATCAAAGGTTTTTCCTTTTGGGATGCTGCCAATCTTCGCATAGCTCTTCGCAGGACCGCTGCGGATGATCAGCGGATCTTTTTGCGTAGCGACCGTACCCTTCGTCGGCGCTGGTGTATCGCCCGGCGTTGGGTCAGGCGCAGGTGCGGTCTCCTTCACGGTCACATATACAGACGACGCATACCCGTTCTTTCCGTTAAAGGAAAATTGATACCACCACGTACCGGCACCATCCTGCGCTTTGCCGGTGACCGCAAACGTTTTTCCCTTGGCGAGCGTTCCTAGCTTGCTGTAGCTTGTCCCCGGACCGCTCCTGATAATCAAAGGAGAACTTTTCGTCGCTACCGTTCCCGTCATGCCGGAAACTTCCGTAACGCCGGAGGAAGTTGTCGTCGTTTTCACATACGCAGATGATGCATACCCGGTCTTCCCATTGAAAGAAAATTGATACCACCACAGACCGTTTCCGTCCTGTACCTTGCCGGAAATGGAAAACGTCTTCCCTTTTGCGAGCGTTCCCAGCTTGCTGTATCCCGTTCCCGGACCGCTTCTGATAATCAAAGGGTCTTTTGCTGTATTTACCGTACCCTGCATCCCGCTCACGGGAGTTACCGTATTTTGTTTTATGTTAACATATTTCGATGATACATATCCGTTCTTTGAATTGTAGTTCAGCCTATACCATGTGACGCCGGAGCTGTCCTTCGCAGTACCTGTGACGGTAAAAGTTTTCCCCTTCGTCAAAGAACCGATCTTAGCATAGCCAGTTCCCGCCCCAGACCTTACATTTAGCTGTGTTGCGGTCACCTGTGCTGTCTCGCCTGTACCATAAACCGGCTCGATATTTAGCGTCGAAAACACGAAAAAAACGGTAAAAATTATCATGATTGCGATTGTAAATCCAGATTTCCTTCTATGATTTGCATTGACTAAAGTTGACATAATTTCCTCCTTGTTGACCATGTTTTTTATCTAAAATTTGTCGTTTTTTACGTTAATATTTGTCATTAGTTTATAATAAAAACGTTGAAAAGTCAATGGTTTCACGCATTTTTACCAATGAAATTTCATGACCAATTTTAGGAAAATTCATACATGTTACAAAAATTATTTTTTTTGCAACATGTATTGTGCAATTAAAAAAACAACGTCCAGAAACCGATCAAATATAATGCTCCGCTGCAAGAAAAGAGCATGCATATTTTCGGTCTCTGAACGTTTTCTTATATCATTTTCTGCTGTACTGCGTATTCGATCCTTCTGATTGGAATATTTTCCCTCTCCAATACATAAATGGCCATTTTTTCATCGACTGCATCGGTCACGACCGCAAAACTACAGCTATTCCGCAGTCTGATCGGCGCTTTTACGATCCGGCTTGCGATATGGTACCGGGTCAATACATCCGCAGCCGCAGCAACCGTATGATACCCGGCAAAGAAAAAGTAGCACCTTCTATCGTTCAAAGGGACGCCTCCCTTCTGCAAGCTTATATGAGTTTTTTTATCATCCGTATGTATGTAGTCACAAAACCCGCCCGTGCTACATCCCGATCCGATACGAGCGCATATTCCGCTGCTTTTTCTTTCCCCTCATAAACAGAAATTATACCGATTTGATCGCCTTTTTTGATTGGCAGATTGATATTGTCATCGATGTCGATTTTCTTCTTCACTTTGTTCTTGTTGCCTTTTTGAACGGTAAGGCCGATGGATTCTTCCGATACGGCAAAGAGTTTTGCGTTGTCGCCTTTCTCTATTTTGATCTGTTTCACCTTGTTTCCTGCTTTTGCGATCTGTACGGTTTCATAATTTGCAAAACCATAATCCAAAAGCCGCCCCATTTCTGCAAACCTGATATCGCTGGTTTTGCATCCCAAAACGACACCGATCAGCCTGGTGGAATCCCGCTGGGCTGCCCCGGAAAGACAGTATCCCGCATTTTCCGTATATCCTGTTTTCGTTCCGATCGCACCACTATAAGAACGGATCAGTTTGTTTGTATTCGTCAAGGTGAACTTGCTCTTCTTTCCCGGAAGCCCGACCTGAATATCCTCCTGCCATGCTGTAAACCATGGATGCGCTACTTCATGCTTCATCAGCTCCTTTGATATCATACCGATATCATATGCACAAGAATAGTGATTTGCTACAGGCAGCCCGTTGGTATTGACAAAATGGCTGTTTTTAAGACCAAGCTCCTTGACCCGGTTGTTCATGGAATCCACAAAGCTTTCGACGCTGCCGGATAAATGTTCTGCCAGTGCCACGCACCCATCATTGGCGCTCACCATAATGACGCCTTTCAACAGCTCTTCAACGGTATGCTTCTCTCCCGGCTCCATATACATCTGGCTTCCGCCCATGCTGGCGGCTCTTTCCGAGATGACCACCTGATCGTCCAGTGCGATTTTTCCCGATTCACAGCCTTCCAGCACCAAAAGAAGCGTCATCACCTTCGTTACCGATGCCGGGGGCAGATGCTTTTTCTCGTTTTGTGCAAAAAGCACCTTGCCGCTGCTGCCATCTATCAAAATTGCCGATTTTGCCTTTATTTTTAACGCTTCCCCATTGCCATTGCCATCTTCCACCGCCGCCGGCTTGCTGGTGATAACGGCAGTATCGTCTACGATCGTAAGGCTCCGTTCCTCCGGCTGAAATTGCTGGATGCCCATAAACCCAACCGCAGCGGCAACCAGCACAGCGACTGCGCCGCACAAAGCCTTTTCCCACTTCTTTAATTTTCGTTTCACAAAAAAACCTCCCTTCCCCTTCAATGTATGCTTACACCAAAGGAAAAAGAAGGCTGCTATCCTGATTTATCAGTTCCGTTATTTTTCTTCCAGTTCCTTGTTCCTGCATTTTCTGATCAGCAGATACCCCAGCGTCATATCGATCGCCCATAACGTCAAATAAACGCCGCTGACCACTTTCGCATGCTTCTTGTAATTCCAGTCCTTAAACATCATTTCCCTCCTTTTGGCACTGTACAGGCCGGTCAGCCTGTATCGCTAAACAAGCCGTCCCCGTTGAAATGGATTTCCCTGTTTTCTTGCCTTTGTTTCTTCATGCAGTTCCTTCGTCTCCTGTACAAACTGCTTCGCTTCCAAGTATGATTCAAACCAGTCATTGTAGGTGTCACAATTTGCCGTACTCTGATAGGTCGCCTGCGGAATCCTGTAATCCTTGACATTTGCGCTTATGGTAGCGGACATTCTTCCGTCGCTATAAAACCTGCTGGTTACGCAGTAATACGTCTTTAATCGTGCCATGGCTTAAACCTCCTTGATATAATTATACTGTTTTTTCTTTTTAGATACAAGAAAAAGCGGCAATATTTCATAACGCTTTCATTAATTTCATTTGTCGGCAAAAATCCCAAAAACTCAAGACTGAATGCTGAACGCTATTGAATTTTAAAAGAATATATGGTAAAATATTCAAAATTAAACTCATATTTTTATGTAAGGAAGGATGTGTACCATGACTCCAATTTCCTTTTACCAGCAACCGATTAATCCGTATTTGTTTCAATCCGGCAGCTTCCCCGGTACAGCGCGGACGCCTGTAAACGGTCAATCCCCTAGCGCGGCAGATAACGGTCTGCAATTTTCGAATGCGGCGGGAATCCGGCAAAACGATGCTGAAAAAGCCGCAGAATACCAGATCACCGGCCAAAAACAGGAAAGCCGCCTTGCCGAAAACAAGAGCATCCTCGGTAAACGGGTCGAAAACGAAGAGTGCCAGACCTGCAAATCAAGAAAATACAAGGATGGTTCAAACGATCCTGGCGTTTCCTTCAAAACAGCTACAAGCCTCAGTCCACAAGAAGCGGCTACCGCAGTTAGATCCCATGAAAATGAACACGTTGTGCGGGAACAGGCAAAAGCTGCGCGCGAAAACCGAGAAGTGGTAAGCCAGTCCGTTACTTATCACACAGCTATCTGCCCGGAATGCGGACGCCCATACATTTCCGGCGGCACGACCCGCACCGTTACGAGAGCAGCAGGCGAAGCTACAAACCCACTTGCACAAAAGTTCCAGACAGGGCTTAACGAAGAAATCAAAGGAAAGTTTTTCGATATGACCGCATAGCTATGCTAGCGGTCTTTTTTTCCGTTCAGCCCAGCTTTTTCACCCGTTCCGAGATCTCCCGCAATTCCTCCTCGGACAGCTCCGGCAAATGCTCCAGCTTATCTAAAAAAACGGTCAGGGATTCCCTTTCCCGCCTGTGTATGACCTCGAGGTAATAACTGACGACCACTCCGGGGATAATCGCCACCAGCAGGATTTCATTGACGGCCATGTAAACGGTCAAAATCCTGCCAATCAGCGTCACCGCCGCAAAATCGCCAAATCCTATCGTCGTGCAGGCTACGAACGTATACCATAGTCCGTCTCCATAATGCGTGATCTGCGGCTCGGCCATCGTTATAAACAACGCTACCACAAACAGGTTCACCAAAAACGCATAGAGCAATTTATCCGTATGCGTACGCCTGACGATGGACCACAACAGCCTGTATTTTTTCATTTACGAATCTTTCCTTCCTGTATCATTCTGGTTCATGACCGGCATAAATTTTGCGGCAAACCCTTTGCCCCTGTTCTTAACGTAAATCAGCCCTAATACGGAGAAGACAACTGCGCCGATAAAGTTTACAAATAAATCATGCATCGTATCATAAAGACCGATGTCAAGATACTGATCCCAAGCCATCCCGTTGACCGTCACCTGTTCTACATCCACATGAACCGGCACATTCAGTCCATCCGGGTTGATCGCCACGGAATTAAAGGCGGACAGCCAAGTGTCCTTTTGCATATCCGCATCAAAAAACAGATCCATGGCACATTCGAAGAATTCCCACATGACGCCGATCGTCATCGAGAAGCAAAAGGCAACGCCTGCCACGAAGGCTGGAGACAAGCTCATTTTAACATTCTCGTGCCGATTGAGGATATCGACCATGGCAAAGCCGATCGCAGCCGCCAAAAATCCGTTGGTGGTATGCAGCATATCGTCCCATCGTGGGAACAGGACATAAAATCCACGGATTTCACCCAGTATTTCGGCGGCGAATATGAACAACACGATGATGACTTCCAGAGCAGTAGGAAGCTGTACAAATAATTTTCTTGACAGTAAATCGGGAAGCATAAATAAGATCAGCGTCAGCACGCACGTCATGACGTTATGCCAGTTGTGATTGATAATCTGTGCAATCATCACTGCGAAAACAAGTATCCGCAGAATAATGTATACCGCCATCGTTTTTCTATCGTGTTCTGTTCTCATATTGTTATCCTCACTTAAACTTCATACTGTGACTCAAATTTCATATAGCTGCCTTCACCCAAATTCTTTCAAAAGCCTAAAAGAAGCCAAGATCAAAATCTCCGGCTTCTTTCAGCAGCTTTTCGCTTCTGTATTTCGTTATGCGAAAGCAATAGGTTTCGCATACCCTTTTTCACTGACGCCTCTTTTCCGCAGCTCATCTTCCATTTCCTGATTCATGGTATCCGTAAAATAAGGCTGCAAAAAAGCTGCCATATGCAGATAGACATTTTCCATAAACGCATCGGCGCCCGCCTTCGATTTTTGCGCAATATCACAAGATACGGCCATTTGATGGAACAGGCTGATGCAGTTCTCAATCATCAGCACCCGGCTCGCTTCGGCAAGATCGATCACCTTGCCGCTCTGCTTCCATGCATCATACAGGCCGGACAGGGAATGTATGATACGGGCGGTGAGATCGCCGCATAACCGAACCAATTCATTGTCATTTGTGAACAAGGTCGGCATTTCCGTATAGAAAAAATTATATTTCATGATATGCTTAATGCACTCCTTGATGTAATCCAAAAGATCCGCTGCGGTTTTCATCTTCCCCGCCTTATCGAGAATCACATTTAAGTTCTCGGCGATCCGCTCCTTCCAGATACATCTGATCACTTCTTCTTTGTTTGCGTAGTAATAGTATAGATTTCCCGGGCTGATCTTCATAGCTGTAGAAATCTGAACAGTGCTGACGTTGGATGCTTTTTTTTCGTTGAATAATTCTAGTGATGCATCCAAAATTTTCTCTCTAGTTTGATTCGATTTCATCTTTTTCCTCCATCTATATCTCGGATTATACTACCACATAATATAAATTTAGTCTACATAATTAAGTTAATTTTTTCACATTTTATTCCAGTGATACACGTCCTTACCGATTATCCGTACATTCTTTCGCCATATAATTTCACCTGCTACTCCGTGATCGTAACCCACTCTCCGGCAAGCTCAGATACTGCGCTTATGCCGGTATCTTTTTTTAGCTCTATCTCTCCGTTTTTCAACCTTCCCAGAATTTTTCTGTAATCGGATTTGCTGAATGTTTTAAACTGCGCATGCTCCATTTCAAGGCTGATCCCCTCGTTTTTAGCCGCATAAGTCAACGCAGTCCCACCGATAAACGAATCCTTCACATAGTGATCCATCATGTCCTCGATCGCAACGGCAAGGTTCTTTTTCGCCGACGTTACGACCGTTTCCGAAAGCGCGCTTTGATCCCCATCAACGCCGATCACCTTCCCGTTTTTTTCTTCGGCTGCCGCCATAACGGAAACACCCATATCG
>CAJUEB010000062.1 GCA_910585135.1 uncultured Eubacteriales bacterium | reverse complement strand
CTGGGATAAAATCAATGAAATTGAGCAAAATTATCCAGGGTTGTATGGTGCTGTCGTTTCTGGCGTGTAAGAGCCGATGACGAATGCAATGGCATTCATGTTATATTTTTTCAAAATAGGGTAGACGAGGTAATACATTTCGTAATATCCGTCATCGAAGGTAAGGACGCAGGTCTTTTCGGGAATCTCTAGCTTGTCTTGATGCCATGCATAAAATTCGTCAGCGGTCAATGTATGCCAGCCGTTTTCATAGAGGTATTTCATCTGCTCTTCAAAGCCTTCAATATCGTCAATCCATTGATTGTCAGAATAAGAAGGATCAGATTCTTTTATTTCCTGTGGAACGAATCCGTGAAATGCCAAGACAGGCACACATCCCTGCATCAGGGCGATTTTTTCATTTACGATATTGATAATGCCCCGATAATTGTTGACGGTAAAGATGCAAAGCGCCAGGAAAATAGCGCAAATAATGATTGTGACGATTTTAGTGTTTCGTTTTTTTAACAACATACAATACTCCTTTTAAAATGCGTACAACTCTAAATCTCTAATCGTAAAAGCAACCTCGTTTTATTCAAAATCAAATCGGTAGTTTAATTGATACATATCCCGCACCTTGATCAAATCCTGCTGGACGGATTGGTTGACGGGGACGCCTTTCTCCTTTCGCTCCAGACAGGCGAGGTATTCCTTTTCCCCGGCCGTATAGATGCGCTTTTTCCCGGGCGCTTTTTCGGACGCCCTTAGTGCGCGCAAAATTTCTCCGCACGTTTTTTTAAATGCGTCAGCGCCGAGGAAAGCTCCAGGATCAATTACCATGAAAAAGTGTCCCAGATGATACGGCGTTTTATTTCCGGCGCTATCCGTGCCGGTCAGCGCTTTGAGGTACTTACCCGATTGCAATGCTGCGGATAAGATCTCCACGATGGTTGCGTAGCCATATCCTTTATATCCGCCCATTTCGTCTCCGATTCCGCCAAGGGGTGCAAAGGCTGCTTCTCCTGCGATTAGGTCTCTCAAAATTTGTTCGCTATCGGTCAGCGCTTGTCCATTTTTACCGACGACCATGCCCTCCGGGGTATCCATGCCGTTTCTGGCAAAGTATTCAATTTTTCCGCGCTGGGATATCGAGGTAGCGCAGTCCAGTACGAACGGAAATGCTTCATCCGTTGGAAATCCCAGCGTGAGGGGGTTTGTTCCCAGCATATTTTCCACACCGAAGGTCGGTGCGATAGAAGGCCGGGCGTTGGTTCCGGTCATTCCGATCATGTTTTCTTTCGTTGCCATCGTAACCCAGTAACCAGCGATTCCGTAATGGCTGGAATTGCGTATGGCAGCCATTCCCATGCCGTATGTCTTCGCTTTTTTAATGATCGCGGTCATCGCTTTGTGGGATGCAACCATTCCCATACCGTCGTGGGCGTCGATCACCAGTGTGGTAGGAGTTTCCTTTAAAATTTCGTATTCCGTTACGGGATTTAGGATTCCATCGTTGATCCGGTCGATATATATTGGCTTGAACCGGTTGCAGCCATGGCTTTCAATGCCCCTGCGGTCGCTTTCGCACAGAACATCGGCACAGATCTCAGCATCGCCGTCAGGGACGCCAGCGGCTTTCAGTGCATCAGTCATGAAATGGAATATGGTATTCCAAGGGATATAAGGGCGTGTTTCCTGTGTGTTCATCTCCAATCCTCCTGTGATAATCTAAAGAATATTATAGGCTGGATAAAGCAAAAACACAATGAGATTTATGCAGCCTTTGAGATTACATTTTACAAGACTTTTGGCAGGAAAGCTTCGGCAAAGGCATTAAAAGCAAAAACACAATAAATTCATGCTTTACAAAGTGTGTCAGTCCTTGATTTTTAGCCATTTTCATTATATAATATGTCAGATAATAGCATGAGGAACAAATAGCATGAGAAGTGAAAAAGCATTAAAAAATATAGTTGCCAATTTGGTGTTGCAACTTACCGTTGCGATATCAGGCTTGATTTTGCCGCGCTTTTTTATTATCGCATATGGCTCTACCATGAATGGAATGATCGTTTCCGTGACGCAATTTATTACGTATTTGGCCTTGGTAGAGGCCGGAGTAAGCGCAGCGTCTATTGTAGGTCTTTATAAGCCGATTGCAGACAACAATATTGTGGAGATCAACAGAATCCTTTCGGCGACAAAACGGTTTTACTACAGGTCGGGCATTGCTTATGTGTTTTTTTTGATCATTCTCGTCATCGTGTATCCCCTTTTGGTGGAAAATCAGGTCGAGGCTGGTATTACCCGGTTCATGATTTTGATTTTAGCTGCCAGCAACCTGGTGGATTACTTTTTCCTCGGAAAATACAAGGTGCTGCTCATGGCCAACCAAAAGGGCTACGTGATGATGCTGGCGCAGACCTTGGGGACGATCTTGAATACGATCGTTACGATTATCCTGATTTTGGAAGGCTGTAACGTGTTGCTGGTAAAGTTCGTTGCGACGATTGTGTATATTTTGCGGTTTCTCATCATCTGGCGTTATGTAAAAAAACACTATGCGTTTATCGATTTTAATGAAAGACCAAATTACCGTGCGATCAACCAGCGGTGGGCAGCGCTTCTTCATCAAATTACAGGTGTGATCGTGAATAATACGCCTGTCGTGGTGATGACCGTATTTATGGGAGCGAAGGCCTTGGTGGAGGTCAGCATCTACGGTGTATACAATATGATTGCTCATGCGGTTTCCCTGCTGGTGGGTTCCTTCAATAGCGGATTGCAGTCCGGGTTTGGTGAGCTTTTGTCAAGGGATGACCGCAAGGCTTTGGAAAAGGCTTATTCCAATTATGAGTATTTGACTTACATCGTGGTGTTTTGGTCGTATACCTGTATGGCAATTTTGATCGTGCCGTTCATCAAGCTGTACACCAAGGATTTTACCGATGCGCAGTACGTGAGAACTGAAATCGCAGTGATGTTTGTGCTGGTGGGGATCGCACAGAATATCAGGATTCCATCCATTACGCTGATTTGTGCTGCGGGGCATTATAAGCAGACGCGATGGCGGGCGGTCATAGAGGTTGTGATTATCATTTCGGCTTCCGTGATCTTTGTAAGGCCACTGGGGATGCTGGGCGTATTGATCGGTAGTTTTTGCTCGTTTTTATACCGGGGCATCGATATCGTCTATTACAATACGACGCGGATCATGCTGGGTTCATGGAAAAGGACGCTGCGGCGTATTGTTCGCAATCTCATCGTGTTAGCGCTTTTGATGTTGGTGGGACTTCCGGTGATGAGGATGACAGTATCCGGCTACGGGCAGTGGTTTTTAGGGGCGCTTGCCGTTGCGGTTATCTCGGCGCTTGCTTTTGCAGGGGTGAATGCTTTTTCTGAACCGAGAGAGTTTCGGTTATTGATGGATCGATTGCGGAAGGTGATCGGTTTCAAGCGTGGAAAACGCAAGGAAAGGGAACATGGATAAAATCAAGATAAAGGATATAACGTTAAATTGCAGCAATGCATTATTGATGCTGATCGTGCTTTTTTCCGCGTTGCGGGCAACGATTTTTACGGAGGTCTTGGGATTAAATGATCGCGTATTTCTTATTCTGATTCCGCTTTTTTTAGGCATGTTTTTGATACAGTTTTTTCTGGCGGGGAAAATGGAAAAACTAACATTTTTGAAAACCCATATCCTTGTGATCGTTTACTTGGGGATTCGGTGTGTGATTCTTGTTTTGCATGGATTCAACCACTATATTTTCGGCAGCATCATCTATGAGACAGCATTTCTGCTTTTGATTTGCCCATGGACGGTTGGCTCTTATGAAAAAGTAAAAAAGATTTTTGCTGTGTTTATCGGGTTTAACCTTATCATGAACTTGCTGAGCGTTGGCTTGGTCATGTGCATGGGGAATTTATCGAGATGGGGAGTAGACCTTGCTGTGCATCATGAAATGCCCGGTTATATGGAAGCAAATCCATATGCAGGATTGTTTGCAAATCCAAACAATGCGGGGATCATGACAGCGATGGCATTGTGTTTATTCCTCTTGGTGATGAAAGCCGCCCATAACGGCAAAAAATATCCGGTGTGGAAGATATCCGGGATGGGAATCTATATCCTTTTCTCCCTGTATATGCTTTACCGATATGGATGCAGGAGTGCGGATGTGGGACTGATTGCCGTACTGCTCGTATATGGTTTGGTGAAAGTGTTCAAGTGGAATAAAAAAAAGATTTTGCAGATCTGTCTGGTTGCGGTTCTCTTGTGCAATGCAGCACTATTGGCGGTAATTGCTTCTGGGGCAGACGAAACGTCGGAACATATTGCGACGATTAATATTCTGAGTTCAGGACGTTACAAATTATGGAACGACGGCTATCATACGGCATCCTCTGCGGATGCGTGGCTGCTGGGACAGGGGAGTAATGAGCTGGAACTGGAAAATCGGAATGTCTATTTAAAGGACAAATGGATCTCAGAAGGAAATGATGAAACTCTTTATGTCGAGGAAATCTTGGGGCTTCACAGCGGTTATTTGAGCATATTGTTTAACGCGGGCATCATCTGCTTTGCTCTGTTTGTCGTGATACTATGGCAGAAGATCAGGCGGATGCCGTTTGGCAATCAAGATAACTGGTATCTGATCGTTATTTTTGCCTTTACCGTTAACCTCTTTGAATCGCTGCTGATCATGAATCGATCCTATGTATGTTTTTTGATGATGATTGTTCTTGCGATGGGCGACATGAAGGAGACGAAGCATTTTGGAGAAAAAGATGAACCCAAAAGTATCGATTATCATTCCGGTATATAATGTAGAACCTTATATTGAGAAAATGCTCCTTTCTGTGAAGCATCAGAGCTTTCGTGATTATGAGGCAATCATCGTCAACGATGGATCTACGGATCGCTCACAGGAAGTTATCGATGAAATCTGCAAAAACGATTCGCGGTTTCAGTCGCTCATCCAGGAAAACGGCGGTGTTGCTTCGGCAAGAAATCGTGGGCTTGCCATGGCGACAGGAGAATATATCGTTTTTTATGACCCAGACGATTTTATTCCGCCGAAAGCACTGGCGGCGATGTATCGGGCAGCCAAGGATGCGGAGACTGATATCGTTATTGGCGTGATGCAGGAAAACAGGGTCGGGGAGAGTAGATGCAACAGCCATACAATCAAACTGGGAAAGAAAAAAAATATCGATAAATATGATACGGAGCTTTTGTGGTCCTTTAGCGTCTGCAATAAGATGTTCAGGCGCAGCCTGCTGGAGGAGAATCAAATATCATTCCCTGCTTTAAAGCATGCGGAGGATGCGCTGTTTCTGTTTCAGTGTGTTTTTCGGGCAAGACGGATCAGCGGATGCAGGAAGGTTGTATATGCGTATCAGGTGCGCCCGTTTTGGGAGAGCAGGTCGGCGACGCAAATGGTGAAAACGAGTTATTTAAGCGACTTGATTAAAGGCTTGGACTGCCTGGAAACGATAATTGGAAAACAGCTCTCTGGTGAAACTGGGGATGCGAAAAAACGGGCGGCGCAGCTTTTGCAGGAATTTTATGTGCGCTATCTGCATATCAGCATCTTGAGCGGTTATTACAGGCAGCTTTGGCATATGGAAGATGAAATGCCGGGTGTTTTACAAGAGAAAATCGCTTCTTTGCGAGAAAAGCTCCCAGCTTCCCAGTGGAATCGCGTGGCTATGATGAATTGTGATTTGCAGTTGGAAAAGGATCTGTATACGAAAACGGCGGTGACGCAGGAAGCGCTGCTCACCTTTGTGATTCCGCAGAGGATAGAAAAAAATGATTTGCAAATGCTGCTTGATAGCATTTACGATCAATGCATGCCTAGTTTTCGTGTTTTGCTGCATGAGCAGTACCGGGAATTTGTTCCGGGGCAGTTTTTAAATGAAAATTTGTTTTTTTCATCAACGTGCAATTTAGCGGAGATAAAGACCGATTTCGTCATGTTTGCCAATGCGAATATTCTGTTTTCAAAAAATTCGATCCGCATGATGGTCGATACATTGATGAAAAATGAGCGGGTCGATTTTGTGACAGCACCGTTAAAAGTTTATGCAGATGGAACGTATCGCGGCACTTTACAGGAAAGCGCGTTTACCGTGATGCAGTGCTTGAAAAGCAAGCATAGCAGGTATGACCTGCTGGATGCGATATGGGGGAATAAAATATTCAGAACGAAAAGCTTGCAATCGCTGGATGCGGTAAGTGATAAGTTCTATGGGTCTTTACTTTCATTTTGTTCAAAATTGCAGGGTAAGAAGCTATATAATGCGCACATGATCGCCACTTGTGATATCAGGTTACTGGATGCAGGCGGGCAAAAGCGGATTTCTCTTGTGGCTGCCAGGCTGAAAAGCGTGCAGAAAAGGATAGAGGATGCGCTCATATCATATGTGAAAAATCGTTATACGAAAGAAGACATTATGAAATTCATCAAGAAAGAAATATGAGTATTATTACGGGAATCGGCAAGTTCATCCTATTGAAGCTGCTCTACCCTTGGCAGTATAAGCGGCATAGCAGGAAGCCTGTGCAGCAAGGAAAAGTGATTTTCCTTGAGGTGCGAGGTTCTGTTATCGGGAACAGCTTGCGGGAAGTTTATCGGAAGATATCTGAAAACGGGAGCTATCAGGTGTCGTGCCATTTTTTACAGGAAGGCGTGGGCAGCCGCAAAGAAAATGTGAAGCGGACGCTGGCCTTTTTAGCGGATATGGCTACGGCGGAGTATGTGTTTTTAAGTGAAGCAAATAATTGTTTTGCCTGCTTTGAAAAACGGCCAGAGACGAAGGTGATCCAGTTGTGGCATGGGTGTGGTGCATTTAAACGGTTTGGATTGAGCTCGGCTGAATTAAAATTTGGCAGCAGCCGCAGGCAGCAGCAAAAGTATCCGCTGTATCATAATCTGGACATGGTCACAGTCAGCAGCCCGGAGGTGGTATGGGCTTACGAGGAAGCGATGGGTGTTCCTGCGCAGGTTGTGCAGCCCGTGGGGATCAGCCGTACAGATGTGTTTTTTGACGCAGACTATATTTCGGATGCAAAACGCCGGGTGCGTTCGTTTCTTTCCGATCATATGGATTACCAGGATAAGAAAATCATTTTTTATGCGCCGACCTTTCGCGGTGATGTGACGGCTGCGAAGGCGCCGGATCAATTGGATTTGGCATACATGAAGCGAAAGCTGGGTGATAAATACGTTCTGCTGATCAAACATCATCCGTTTGTTAAACACTTGCCGAAGATTCCGGCAAGCTGCGGTGATTTCGCGATAGATGTGACGGATGCATTGAACATCGATGACCTGATCTGCGCGGGCGACATCTGCATATCGGATTATTCATCGCTGGTGTTTGAATATGCGTTGTTTGAAAAACCGATTTTCTTTTTCGCTTACGATCTCGATTCATACAATGATTGGCGGGGATTCTTTTACGATTACGATTCCCTGACGCCAGGTCCAGTGGTGAAGACGACGGCAGAACTCGTAAGGTGCATTCAGGAAACGGAAGCGGGCTTTGATTCCGCGCAGGTCAGGGCGTTTCGGGATAAATTCATGGCCTCCTGCGATGGGAGAGTTACGGAGCGAATTTTGCAAACGGTTGGATTGCGTTTGACATAAAGTGAGGCATGATGAGGAGTGGGCGAGGAAAAGAATGGTGATGCGATTGAAAAATTATTTTGGAAAATATATTTGAACCAATGATCAATAAGAAGTTTTTAAAATTCATATTGATCGGCATTATCAACACGTTAATTGGTATGGCGATTATGTTCGGGCTGTATAATTTGGCGGGCTGTTCTTATTGGCTTTCTTCAGCGGCAAATTATATTTTGGTAAGCATACTAAGCTATGCATTGAACAGGCGGTTCACGTTCCAATATCGGGGCGGACTGGTTCAAAGCGGCGTGCGTTTTGCAAGCAATATTGCAGGTTGTTATCTAATCGCGTATGGAATCGCAAAACCGCTCGTGTGTTGGCTGTTAGAAAATTATAGTATATCCTTGCAGGAAAATGCCGCAATGCTGGCAGGCATGTGTATTTTTACAGGATTGAATTATATCGGCCAAAAATTTTTTGTGTTTGGGGAGGAAATCATGGAATATCAAAAGGTTTATGAGGAATGGATGGAAAGTCCGTATGTGAGTGATGAAGAAAAAAAGCAGATGAAGGAAATGTCCGACAAGGATGTTTACGAGGCATTTTATCAATATGTGGCGTTTGGCACCGCTGGGATGCGGGGGATCATGGGCGCTGGGACAAACCGGATCAATAAGCACACGATCAGGATGGCGGCGAAAGGACTTGCACAGCTTCTTGGAAAGGGCAGCAAGGTGGCCATCGCATACGATACGAGAAATCATTCTGCGGAATTTGCAGAGGAAACAGCCAGGGTGTTGGCGGCGGCGGGAATAAAAGCTTTTCTTTTCGACAGATATTCTCCAGTGCCATTGCTTTCTTTTGCCGTCCGGGAATTAAGGTGTGACGGCGGCGTGGTAATCACGGCGAGCCATAACACAAAGGAGTACAATGGATTTAAGGTGTATGACAACACAGGCTGCCAGATGAATCCTGAAATGGCAGGGCAGATCGCTGATCATATTGACAAGCTTGCAGATGGGCTTGCGGTCGAGGTTGCGAATCGGGATCATGAAAATATCGAATATATTGGCGAAGAAATAGTAGAAAAATTTCTCGATGCAGTCCAAAAATGCGGCGGCGGTGTGGGGCAAGAGACTGCTGCAAAATTAAACGTTATTTATACGCCGCTCCATGGATCAGGCAGGGACTTTGTCATGGAGACGCTGCACTGCGCAGGCTTTGCAAATGTAACGTTAGTGCAGGAACAGGCTGGCTATGATGGTGACTTTCCGACGGTGCAAAAACCGAACCCGGAAGACAAGGCTGCTTTTCATATCGCGGAAGAAATTTCCGTTCAAAAAAAAGCGGATATCCTGTTGGGTACTGACCCGGATTGTGATAGAATTGGCGCAGGGGTGAGACAAGGCGACCATATCGTTTACCTGACTGGAAATCAAATGGGAACGCTTTTGATCGATTTTCTGGCAAGAATGCGGCCATCCGGCGGGAAAAAGCTCATCACGACGATCGTTACCAGCGATATGGGAAAAACCGTTGCAAAAAGCTATGGAATTGATGTCATGGAAACGCTTACAGGTTTTAAATACATCGGCGAGCAAATGAACCAAATGGCTGAGAAGCAATATTTTATGGGTTATGAGGAAAGCTATGGTTATCTTCCGGGCGTCCACGCGCGGGATAAGGATGGCGTATCTGCAGCGCTTCTGATTTGCCAAATGGCGGCATATTGGAAAGCGCAGGGAAAAACCTTAGCGGATGTTTTACAGGAGCTTTACCAAAAGTACGGGTTCTGGATCGATGCGCAAGAGTCTTTTACTTTTGAAGGTTCAGAAGGTACGCAGAGAATTTCGGAAATCATGGAAACTTTTCGACAGGATACCAGTAT
This sequence comes from uncultured Eubacteriales bacterium, assembly GCA_910585135.1. Taxonomy (GTDB): domain Bacteria; phylum Bacillota; class Clostridia; order Peptostreptococcales; family Anaerovoracaceae; genus Lentihominibacter. The sequence continues at coordinate 2,196 of CAJUEB010000062.1, read as the reverse complement.
TTTTTCCGAAATAGGTGAAATGAAAGCGGTTTTAGATTATAATAAGGGAATAGATGGTTTACCGCCGTCGAATGTACTCAAGTTTGTCCTGGAAGGTGGTTCGTGGATTGCCATCAGGCCATCGGGGACAGAACCGAAAATTAAGTTTTATTATTGCATAACGGGCAGGGATGAACAAAAAGCTCGTGAAATATATGACATGGCAAAAGCAATTGTTAGAAACGTAGCAGCCGAATAATTGTTATGGAGGGGAACATGAATAAAATAATTGCAAAATTATTGGTTGTGGTAATGGTCATGACGACAGTCGTAATGCCTGCCAATTTTAGCTTTGCTGAAACAGCGGACGGGCAGCAGGAGACTGTGACAGAACCATCAAGTGAAGCACCATCGGAGAATGATGCTTTAAAAGAGGAGTCTTCTGTTGATCAGAAGACGGAATCACAAACGAAGCAAAGCGATGCAGGGACAACAGAGAGTAAGCCTGGTGCTGCGCAGCAGCCAAGCACTTCGGACAGCAGTACGGATGCTGCGAATGAAGAGGCGGAGCAGCTCGTAACGGAAGAAATGAAATTTCTCTATGTCGAAAGCCCGCAGCTTGTAGCGCCTGGAACACAGAACCTCGTCGTTTCATGGAAGGATAGCATCGATGAAATCACCAAGATGGTGTTAGTTTATGAAAACAGCAAGGGCGAGCAATTCGAACTGGAGGAAAAAGACCGGACTGATAAATCTATCCTTTTTACCAAGGATTTTTCTGCTGCTGAAGCTGGTACATATATCGTGAAAGGCGTCAAATATTATGTTGGAGAAACAGAGGAATATTTTGCATTTGATGACGTTGAAATAGATGCTGATTTTGAAGTAATCAGCGAAAATCAGGCAAGTGGTACGGATGAAAATATCACGATTGTTGAAAATTCGGGCGATAGCGTAAATAGTTCGAGTGTGAAAAAGCAGGTGAAGCAGGCACTGTCATCTGCTGATGTGGATACGTCTACAGCGCCAAAGAGCAGAGCCGCTGCGAGAAATGTTGTCGTGGTATTAGATCCGGGACATGGCGGCAGCGATGTAGGTGCACGGTATGGATCATTTTATGAACGCGATGTTAATTTAAAGATTGCGCAGGCTTGCTATAATGAGCTTGTGCAGTATAGCGGCGTGACTGTCTATATGACGAGAACCAATAATAGCAGTGCAAGTCTATCGCTTGCCCAGAGGGCTGCGTTTGCTCAAAGCAAAGGTGCTAACGTTCTTGTTAGTATGCATATTAACGCAGGTGGCGGCGGAAGCGCAAGAGGCGTAGAAATTTGGAAACCGAATAAAAATTACAATTCTTCTGTATATACACAGGGTGCAGATCTTTCTAGTTCGATATTATCAGAGCTTGTGAAATTAGGTCTTTATGACAGAGGAATAAAAGAAAAGCTTACGCAGAACAATACGAGATATCCAGATGGAAGCTTAGCGGATTACTATGGAATTATTCGTGAATGTAAGCTCAGGGGAATTACGGGAATTATCATTGAGCACGCTTTTATTGATAATGCTAGTGACCGGGCGTTTCTGAGCAATGACAGCAATTTGGTGAAGCTGGGAAAGGCGGATGCCTTAGGCATCGCCAATTATTTTGGTTTGTCAAAGGGTAAATGGGTGGATACACCGCAAGGAAAAAAGTTTCAATATAATAATGGAACGTTTGCGATCGGTTATATTAATATAGGGGGTCGTTACTATTATTTTAATGAGCAGGGGATCATGCAGACAGGATTCCAAATGATAAATGGCAATCTGTATTATTTTAAGCCAGATGGAGCTGGCGTTGAAAAAGGTTGGGTGCAATTTGGTAATGGAACACAAGGCTATTGTATTGCTAATGGTAAATTAGCAGTTGGGCAAGTTCTTGTGGGTGATTCATATTACTATTTTGATCAAAATGGTATAAATCATAAAGGTGCAATCCAAGAAACAAATGGTAAGGTCTATTATTTTTATGAAAATGATATTCCTGCGGTTAGGGGTTGGATAACGGACGGAAACAGGAGGATGTGGAGCCGCGGGAACGGGGAGCTTGTGACGGGGCATGTGTGCATTGGGGCCGATTACTATTATTTTGATGAGAACGGGGCCGCCCAGAAAGGGTACCATGTAATAGGCGGTAGGCCGTATTATTTCCAGGCTGATTATGCAGGAGCT
>CAJUEB010000061.1 GCA_910585135.1 uncultured Eubacteriales bacterium | reverse complement strand
AGGATGTGCATTTTACCGGGGGACTGCTTGCGGATGCGATTCATGCAGGCGTCCGCAAAGGCTACCAGGAAGGTTTCTTGCGAAAATCGATCGTAAGTGATCCGCTCAGGCGGGAAAATACACAGGATAATACGCCCGCTTATATCCATACGGAGCTTGTAGCTGGCGATCAGGTAAAAATTATCGTAGCGCCGAAGGGGTTTGGCTCGGAAAATATGAGCCAGGTCAAAATGCTGCCGCCGTCAGCAGGGGTGGAAGGCGTGAAGGATTTTGTCGTGAAGGTGTGCGAGGAAGCTGGCGCGAATCCATGTCCGCCGATCGTGGCAGGCGTGGGAATCGGGGGAAGTTTTGATTTAGCTGCCCTGATGGCAAAGAAGGCGCTTTTGCTGCCACTTGATGAAGGCAACGCCGATCCCTATTACCGGGATATGGAACAGGAGCTTTTAGGACGGATCAATGATCTTGGCATCGGCCCGCAGGGGTTTGGCGGGAAAACCACGGCTTTGGCCGTTAAGATCATCGCAGCGCCGACGCATATCGCGGGACTTCCAGTGGCGGTCAACATCAACTGCCATGTCAGCAGGCATGCGGAAGCGGTTTTATAGCGCAGTACAAGGTAAAAAAATTGTAGCACAGCGCAAGGCAGCAGACAGGAGCGAAAAAATGGAACATAGATTGACAGAGCCTTTCACGAAAGAAAAGATAAAGGACTTTAGGGCAGGCGACCGTGTTTTGATCACGGGAACGGTTTATACGGCAAGGGACGCTGCGCATAAACGGATGAAAGAAATGCTGGATAGGGGCGAAACCCCGCCCTTTGCCATAGAAAATTCGATCGTGTATTATGTAGGCCCGACGCCTCCTAAGGCGGGACAGGCGATTGGTTCAGCAGGCCCGACCACCAGCTACCGCATGGATGCTTATGCACCGCAGCTTCTCGATCTGGGACAGTTAGCGATGATCGGCAAGGGGCAGCGCAGCCGGGAGGTCATGGAGGCGGTCGTGCGCAACGGCGCTGTATATCTGGCTGCGATTGGTGGCGCGGCGGCTCTGATGGCCCGGTGCATCCGTTCATCAGAGGTCATTGCCTTTGATGATTTGGGCGCGGAAGCAGTGCGTAAACTTTCAGTCGTGGATTTTCCGCTTACGGTCGTCCTCGACAGCTCTGGCGGAAATCTTTATGTACAGGGCAGGGAAGCGTATTTGAAATCGATTGAAAAATAGTATATAATAATAGCTCAATGTTTTTTAAGCAGGAAAGGATGATGCAAAATGGGAATTGGTACGAAATGCGTGCAGGACGGATACAGGCCGGGCAATGGTGAGCCGAGGCAGATCCCGATTATACAAAGCACGACGTTTAAATATGATACGAGCCAGGATATGGGAAAGCTGTTTGATCTGGAGGCTTCCGGATATTTTTATACGCGGCTTCAAAATCCGACGAACGATTACGTTGCGGCGAAGATCGCCTCGTTGGAAGGCGGAAGCGCAGCGATGCTGACATCATCGGGACAGGCGGCAAATTTCTATGCGGTGTTTAATATCGTTTCCTGTGGCGATCATGTGGTGGCATCGTCTGCGATTTACGGGGGAACTTATAATTTATTTGCCGTGACGATGAAACGGATGGGGATCGAATTTACATTTGTTCCGCCTCACGCTACGGAGGAAGAGCTTGATGCGGCATTTCGGCCGAACACGAAAGCTGTTTTCGGTGAGACCATCGCTAATCCTGCATTAGTTGTTTTGGATATCGAGCGGTTTGCTGATGTAGCGCACAGGCACGGCGTTCCGCTGATTATCGATAATACATTTGCAACTCCGGTGCATTGCAGGCCGTTTGAATTCGGGGCGGATATTGTGACGCATTCTACCACGAAGTATATGGACGGCCATGGCGCGGGCGTAGGTGGCTGTATCGTGGATTCGGGCAAATTCGACTGGACGAAATATCCGCAGAAGTTCCCTGGGCTATGCGAGCCTGATGAAAGCTATCATGGAATTACTTACAGTGAGAAATTCGGCCTTGAGGGCGCATTCATCACGAAAGCAACGGCGCAGCTGATGCGGGATTTCGGCTCGATCCAGTCGCCGCAAAATGCATTTTTATTAAACCTGGGTCTTGAAAGCCTTCATGTGAGGATGAAACGCCATGCGGAGAATGGACTTGCGGTAGCGCAGTACCTGAAACAGCATGAGAATATCGAGTGGGTGAAATATTGCGGCCTTGCGGGCGATGATGACCACGCATTGGCACAGAAATACTTGCCGGATGGTTCGTGCGGCGTGGTAAGCTTCGGCGTCAAGGGCGGCCGGGCGGCAGCGGAGCGTTTCATGGCAAGGCTTAAAATCGCAGCTATCGAAACCCATGTGGCCGATGCCAGGACATGCTGTTTGCATCCGGCCAGCAGCACGCACAGACAGATGAACGATGAAGAGCTTGCCGCCGCAGGGGTTAGTCCTGACCTGATCAGGCTTTCCTGCGGACTGGAGGATGCAGACGATTTGATTGCAGATATTGCACAGGCTTTAGCATAAGAAGGAGAACGTATTACATGCCGTTAATTATACCCAATGAGCTTCCGGCAGCGGAAGCCTTGCAGAGCGAGAATATATTTACCATCAACAGGAGAAGAGCCGAGACACAGGATATCCGCCCGTTAAAGATCGTGATCGTCAATTTAATGCCGACCAAGATTGCGACAGAGACGCAGCTTGCGCGGGTACTGGCGAATACGCCGATCCAGGTCGAAATGACGCTGGTCACGATGGGTTCCCATGAATCGAGAAATATTTCCCAGGAGCATCTGGAATCTTTCTACAAAACCATCGATGAAATTAAGGATGATTATTTTGACGGAATGATTTTGACGGGCGCGCCGGTGGAGCTGATGCCGTATGAGCAGGTGGATTACTGGAAGGAACTCTGCGAAATTTTTGAATTCGCGAAAACGCATGTCTATAGCAGCATGTTTATTTGCTGGGGGGCGCAGGCAAGCTTGTATTATCACTATGGTATTGACAAGCATATGCTAAAGCAAAAGATGTTCGGCGTATTTGAGCATAAGGTGTTGCGTCCGCATAACCCGTTGATGCGCGGGTTTGACGAGTTTTTCTATGCGCCGCATTCGAGGCATACGGAGGTCTTGCGGGAAGATATCGAAAAATGCAATGCGCTGAGGATTCTGGCCGATTCCAGGGAAGCGGGACCGCATATCATTTCGACGGAGAACGGAAGGCAGATCTTCGTGATGGGACATCAGGAATACGACAAGGGTACGCTTGCCGGGGAATATTTCAGGGATGTGAATAAAGGCATGAAAATCGATGTACCGAAAAACTATTTTAGAAATGATGACCCGGAGGATGAGATTTTGTTTCGCTGGCGGAGTCATGCCAGCCTGCTTTTCAGCAATTGGCTGAATTATTACGTTTACCAGGCAACGCCATATCAGTTGGAAAACTTTGTAGCAGATAAATAATTACCGATTGCAAACCTCTTTCATCAGGTGTCGTAAACCTGGTGAAAGGGGTGATTTTTTGTTAGGCGGGAAAAGGACAGATTCGGTGCGGACCCGGCGGGTTTTAAAGGGTTGTGTAAATTTGCACAAAGGCGCGCGGTGAAGACTCCCCTTAGTGGAGGCTTGTTGTTAAAATGCGGCAAAAAGCATTTGCAAAAGCGGAATCAAGTCTTGACTGTCCAGCGTTATATCATTTAAACTGAAAGCAAGGAATCTTGTATGCTATAAAAAACGATAAATTTAAAGGAAAGGGTGGAGCATATGGACTTTTCATTAACAAGAGAGCAGGAATTGCTGAAAAAGGTAGCGAAACAGTTCGCTGAAAATGAACTGGAGCCAGTCGCTGCCGATGTGGACGAACAGCACGTTTTCCCATTGGAGAATTTCAAGAAGATGGCTGATGTAGGATTCACCGGAATCGGCATCCCGAAGGAATTCGGCGGTACAGGCGGCGGAGCGACCGAAAAGGTGATTGCCGTAACGGAATTTGCCAGAAAATGCATGGCGTCTGCTGCGATCTTATCAATTCACCTGATTGCACCGCAGGCAATCAATAAATTCGGAAACCAGAAACAGAAGGAAAAGTTCCTTCCGCGATTGACAAAAGGCGGGGAGCTTGGCGCATTTGCCCTGACCGAACCGAATGCAGGATCGGATGCAGGGTCTGTACAGACGACCGCTATCCTCGATCCTGAAACGAATGAATATGTCTTAAATGGCGGCAAGTGCTTCATTTCAGGGGGCAGCCGCGCAAGCGTCCTGGTGATATTCGCCCTGACCGATCCGTCAAAGGGACTGAAAGGAATGTCAGCACTGATCGTTGAAAACACCATGCCGGGATTCAGCGTCGGCAAGGTTGAAAATAAGATGGGAATCGCAGGCTCGGAAACGGCAGAGCTGATCTTCGAGGATTGCCGCGTTCCGGCTGAAAACTTGCTGGGCAAGGAAGGACAGGGCTTTAAGATCGCCATGCAGGCACTGGACGGCGCGAGAATCGGTGTAGGGGCGCAGGCGCTCGGCGTTGCGAAGGAAGCGATCGACATGGCAGTGAAATATAGCCATGAAAGAGTACAGTTTGGCAAGCCGATTGCAGCGCTGCAAGGAATCCAGTGGTACATAGCGGATATGGCAACGAAAACAGAAGCCGCTGAAACATTGGTATACAAGGCTGCATACCTGGAGGATGCAGGAAAGCCGTTTACGAAGGAAGCTGCGATGTGCAAGCTGAATGCATCTGAAAATGCGAGATTCGTGACCAACCTGGCGCTCCAGATACACGGCGGGTATGGATACATGAAGGATTATCCGCTGGAACGTATGTATCGTGACGCGAAGATCACTGAAATTTACGAAGGAACATCGGAAGTTCACAAGGTCGTTATTTCAAGAGCGGTAATGGGCAAATAAGGAAGGGTGTGAAGCAATGAGAATATATGTATGCGTAAAACAAGTTCCGGACACTTCTGGCGTTGTTGCGGTAAATCCGGATGGAACATTAAACAGGGCGTCCATGGCAACCATCATCAACCACGATGATTTAAGCGCGATGGAACAGGCGCTCATGCTAAAGGATGCGACGGGATGCCAGGTTACGGCTGTAACGATGGGACCTCCTCCGGCAGAAGGCATGCTGCGTGAATTGCTGGCGATGGGCGCTGATGATGCGGTATTGATTTCGGCAAGGGAATTCGGTGGTTCTGATACGTTTGCCACTTCGCAGATCATCGCGGCAGCGATTTCACACCTGGGTCTTGCAGAAGAAGATATCATTTTCTGCGGCCGTCAGGCGATCGATGGCGATACGGCGCAGGTTGGACCACAGCTTGCAGAAAAGCTGGATATTCCGCAGGTTACATATTGTGCAGAGCTGCATAAGGACGGCAAGGACATCGTCGTTAAGCGTATGCTGGAAGATGGCTATATGAAAATAAAGGTGCAGACGCCATGCTTGATCACATGCATCAAGGACAATAATATCACCCCGCGATATATGACGCTTACCGGAATTAACGAATGCTATTCACGTCCGCTTGAGGTGCTTGACTTTGAGGCATTAAAGGACGAACCGCTCCTTGAGCCGGATACCATCGGATTAAAAGGTTCTCCGACCAATATCTTCAAATCGTTTACGCCGCCGCAGAAGGGCGTTGGCGTCATGCTGGAAGGTGCGGATAAATCGACGGCGGCTGATTTGGCAGACAGACTGCTGAAAAAGCATGTAATTTAGAGGAAGGAGAGAGGAAAATGGCTTTTAATAGTGCAGATATAAGCGCGTTTAAGGATATTTGGGTGTTCTGCGAACAACGTGATGGAAAATTGATGAATACGGATTTTGAACTGATTTCCGAAGGCAGGAAGCTGGCTGACGAAAGAGGCTCTAAGTTGATCGGCGTACTCCTGGGAGACCAGGTGGAAGGGCTGGCGAAGGAGCTGGGCGGTTATGGCGCAGATCAGGTGATTGTATGCCAGCATCCGGATTTGAAGGTATATACGACAGACGCTTATGCGAAGGTACTCTGCGATGCAGCGATGGACCTGAAGCCGGAAGTAATCCTGCTGGGCGCAACCAACATCGGACGCGACCTCGGTCCTAGATGTGCTGCCCGTTTGCATACAGGGCTGACTGCCGATTGCACCCATCTGGACATCGAAATGGAAAACTATGTGGATTTCCTGGAATCCTCTTCCACGCTGGATTTGTCAAGCACGAGTTTCGATATGGAAGATGTGAACCTGAAAATGACGCGTCCTGCGTTTGGCGGGCATTTGATGGCGACGATCATCTGTCCGAGATTTCGCCCATGCATGTCAACGGTTCGTCCGGGCGTGATGAAGAAGGCTGCGTTTGACCAGGCAAAGGCTGATGCCTGTGAAGTTTCCCTTTACCCAGTGACGCTTTCGGATGCCGATTTAAGGACTGAGGTCATGGAGGTTGTCAAGGAAGCAAAGCAGCTCGTTGACCTGATCGGTGCGGATGTTATCGTATCGGTAGGGCGTGGGATCAGCAAAGATATCGATAAAGGGATTGCGCTTGCCCATGAACTGGCCGATGCATTTGGCGGCGGCGTGGTAGGCGGAAGCCGTGCGACGATCGATTCGGGCTGGCTGTCTGCTGACCATCAGGTTGGACAGACGGGTAAGACCGTGCATCCTAAGGTTTATGTGGCACTGGGCATTTCCGGTGCGATCCAGCATAAAGCAGGCATGCAGGATTCGGAGCTGATCATCGCTGTCAACAAGAACGAAAACGCTCCGATCTTTGATATCGCTGATTACGGTATCGTGGGCGATTTATTTAAGGTTGTGCCGATGCTGGTGGAAGCAATCAAAGAGGCAAAGGCAGATAAATAGGCTTTTTAAAATAGCGAAAATAGAGCAGGGGATGAAGGCGGCTATCGGTTCATTCCTTGCTTTTTCGCGAAAACCGTACTCCAAGGGGAGGGTTTGAAGCGGATAAAAGGATGCTAAAAGGCAATAAAAATTAATTGGAATATACATTTGCCGTTATATTTATGATAAAATGAGCTTACTGTTTTAGCGTAACGAAAAGGAATATAAATATTAAAGGAGAGTAACGATGAAAAAAGCACTGGAAGGAATTAAAGTAATCGACCTTACGTCTGCATTGAACGGTCCGTTTTGCACGATGATTTTGGCGGATTACGGTGCGGAGGTCCTTAAGATTGAGCCGGTTAACGGCGAGCAATGCAGGACATGGGGACCGCTCGATGAGGAAAGCGGTGAGAGCGGGTTCTTCTGCTATGTCAACCGGAACAAAAAGGGTGCTACCCTGAATCTTAAGTCGGAGAAGGGCAAGGAACTGTTCTTTAAGCTGGTAAAAGACGCTGATGTGCTGGTTGAAAACTACAAGGGCGGCGTCACGGAACGGTTAGGCATCGACTATGAAACGGTGAGGAAAATAAACCCGACCATCATTTATGCATCCGGCTCAGGCTTCGGGCAGTATGGTCCGCTCAAAACCCGGCCTTGCTATGATGTCGTGGCGCAGGCGATGGGCGGCATGGCAGAGTTGACGGGATTCCCTGATTCCATTCCGACGAAGGTAGGTCCTTCCATTGCAGACCACGTGGCCGGAATCTATCTGGCGGTAGGCGTTTTGACTGCTCTTGTCCACCGCGAGAGGACAGGGGAAGGACAGCAGGTGGACGTAGCGATGCTCGATACGATTTTCAGCCTTTTGGAAAACTCTTTAGTGAAGTATACGATGGGCGGATATATCCCGACACGAAACGGCAATATCGACCCTTCTATTTCACCGTTTGACCTGTTTGAATGCAAGGATGGTTTCATTGCTATCGGCGTTGGCAATGACAGGCTGTTCGATACGTTCTGTCATACGATCGGGCATACGGAGCTTTTGGAAGATCCGCGCTATGCGACAAACGACCTGCGTTGCCAGAATTACCAGCCAGATTTGCAGAATGTCATCAGGGACTGGAGCAAGGACTATACGAAGGGTGAAATCGAAAAAATTATGGACGAAGCGGGTATTCCTTGCGGACCGGTACTTAACGTGAAGGAAGCGATCGAACATCCGCAGATCCAGGCGCGTGACATGATGGTACACTGTGAGCATCCGACTGCCGGGGATCTGTATTTCCAGGGCTGCGTGATGAAGCTTTCGGAGACTCCGGGATCAGTGGATTTCCCTTCGCCGCTTTTGGGACAGCATAACCAGGAAATCTTCGGCATCACGGCTGAAGAAGAAGAAAAGCTGAAAGCGGAAGGCGTTCTGTAATTTGCATAAAATATCCTAGTATAATAATACATAAAAAGGAGGTCCTTATAATGAGAAAGGTATCTTATTTAAGCTATAACATGACGACTGCCGATGCGAATACGCCTGATGGTATCGTTCCTGTCGGAAGGCAGTTTGACTTTATCGGCGATGTGGAAACGGAGGAGATGATTCTCTGCGATGGCGATGAATCACTGTGCCTGGGATACCACGATGTGAAAATTTATGAAGACGTATACGTGGGCGATATGATGGAATACAAAGCAACGCTGACCCATGTCGGCAACACGTCAAGAGATTGCCGCATTGAAGTGTTTAAGCTGGCTACGCCTGCGGATCGCGCTGGCAAGAAGGATTATAAGCCTGGCGATATGGTTTGGTTTGACGAGCCTGTGCTGTGTACGGAAGGAAATGTGCGCCTGGTTGTCAAGAAACACTTGCAGAGGGGCGAGCAGCCTGACGGAGCGGTAATTGACCCTTGGAGGGTGTTGGAGGACTTTCCGCTTGAGGACGGCATGAGCGAAGACGGCGAAACCATGACATATCGCTACAGGATGTCAGACCGTGATGTTTTTTATGGCGGCGGCGTTGTAAACGGTGCAAGGAGCATCACGCTGATGGAAGATACGGCCAAGCGGCTGATGGCTAAGACTTATGGCAACATCGACAGATGCGTTGAAACGAAGAAAGTAAGGCTTTACGTTCCTTGCTTTGCCGGAGATTATATGGAGTACATCGCTAAGATCAAGAAGGTGGATGGAAACAAGAACCTGATCGAAGTCCGTGCATACAAGATCATCGATGTGCCTGAAAATCCGCCGTTCCCAAGTTCCATCGACGTATTGCAGGATCCACCTCTGTCAACTGTCGTTCAGTTCGTATATGAAGTTTAACCGAATTTAACAGGGTTTCTCCTTGCGCGCAGCGAAGCTGGAAACATTTTCCACATTCCTCGCCGCAGGGAGAAACTTTTTTGCTGGTAAGTTTTTTTGCAGGAAAGGATAAGCAAGGGCAGATATGGCATTTTCAGAGTTTTTTTACCGATTGCGTGAAGCTGGGCTCAAGGTGTCGCTGGATGAATGGATGACATTGATGGAGGCGCTTGATCGAGGACTTGCAGATTCAAATATACGGAGATTCTATTATTTAAGCCGCTGTATCCTGGTTAAATCGGAAGCGGACTATGATTTGTACGATCAAATCTTTCGTGCATATTTTGAAGCTGGCACGGCAGAGGCGGGAATTCCCGATTCCCTATTTTCCTATTTGCGCACGCCGATGGAGCAGATGCCTTATGATGAGGAGGAAGTGGACGAAAGGACGACGCTTTCGTATGATGAGCTGGAAAGCTTGCTGGCGCAGCGGCTAGCGGAACAGAAAAATGAACATAATGGCGGCATACGCTGGATCGGTACGGGAGGGACATCCCCTTTAGGTAATTCTGGGTATAGCCACGATGGGTTTCGGATCGGGGGCACAGGAAACCGGCAGCGTGCGATGCAGGTTGTTTCAGAGGTGTCTTACCGCGATTTTCGGGAGGACGAACCGTTGGATATCCGGCATTTTCAAACTGCGCTGCGCCGCTTGCGGCAGTTTTCCGCACGGCAGGGGCAGATGCGGGATGAGCTGGATCTTGAGGCCACCGTAGCGAAGACCTGTGAGAATGCGGGAATGCTGCGGCTGGTCTATGATTACCCGCGGAAGAATACGGTCAAGCTCATCACCATGTTTGATTCCGGCGGCTCGATGGAAAAATATGCGCGGCTGTGCAGCCGTTTATTCCAGGCAGTGAGCAAGGAAAATCATTTTAAGGATTTAAAAATTTACTATTTTCATAATTGCCCTTATAATAAACTGTATAAAGACCCGGGCTGCAATCTGGCGGAGAGCATCGATACGCAGTGGATGCTGCGAAATACGGACAGGGATTACCGGCTTTTGCTTGTGGGGGATGCATCCATGGCTTCGTGGGAGCTGCGCTACTATAATGGAAATCGGCGAAACCGCGTATCCGACGGCGTTTCCGGCGTGGCGTGGCTTAAGCGCATTGTGGATCACTGCGAGCAGGCGGTATGGATGAATCCGATTCCAAAGCCGCAGTGGGAAACGGCCAGGGGACGCACTACGATCGAGCGGATTCGTTCTGTTGTGTCGATGTACCCGCTTTCCGTGGAAGGCTTGGAAGCAGCGATCAGGAAGCTTCTGGGGATACGATAAGGAAGGGAAAATAATATGCTGGATAAAAAATATTCGATCGGCGAGGTTGCAGAAATATGCAGCTTGTCCATTAAAACCCTGCGCTATTACGATAAGATCGATCTTGTGATTCCCGAATTTAGAAACGAAGAAAGTAAATACCGGTATTACAGCAAGCATCAGATGGTCAAGCTCTTTATCATACGCCAACTGCGCAAGCTGGGATTTGGCATTAAGGAAATCAAAGAGCTTTTTGCTAATCTCAATGTAGAGGAAATGGAGGAGGCGGTCAACAACAGACTGGAAGCGATCGAAGCGGAAATCAGGGAACTTGAGATGCGGCGCGCCATAGGTGAAAACTTGCGGGAACGCTTGCAGCGGGGCGGCGACATCCTCGCCCGTTCGGATGGAATTTTTTCCAATGCCTATATGGATACAATGGATAATATCACGCTGGAAAAAATTCCGCAAGGGACGCTCGTCTATGTGCGGAATATCATGAAGAATTACTGCAATTCGGAGGTTTCCTTGGAGCAGTGGATTACGATCACGGATAAATGCACCGAGCTGAATCTCATCCGTAAAAGCCCCATTATCGTAACCTATTATGCGCAGCCTTTGGAACAGTTTCTGATGAAGGACACCGATGTGGAATTTGGGATACTCGTAGACGGAAATGATCATGAAGGTGAGGATTTTCGAAGCTTTGGCGGGTTTGATGCGATCACGAAAATCCATGTTGGCAGGTATGCGGATGCCGTAAACAGTCATATCAGTATGCTGCAATGGATGAACCAGAACGGCTATGAACTTGCAGGTCCGATTTCCGAGGAGTTTATCGTCTCCCCGGTAGATATCGATAATGAAAACGAACATATTACCAAGATTATTATGCCGGTGCGAAAAAAGTGAATGCGGTAGCTTTTTATCTCTTTGCATGGCAGCCGGGCAGCGTCCTCGTCGCAGGGAATGCCACAAAAGCCTTCTCGCGGAAAACGGGGCGGTGCGAGAACTCGCCTTACGGCTCGGACAGCACGCACCGCCAGCCATTTTCTCTGCTCAAAGTCTTTGGTATTTCAAGCTGCTCCTGCGGAGTCTGCCCTTTTGCCATGTAGGGAGAAGAACAGGTACATATGAAGAAATTAAATCGGAAACAACTGATAAAGATCTTGGCTCTCATCAGTATTCAATAGTAGATTTGCAGTTGAATCCGTAGAAATTTGCCAAAACTAGGTGAATAGAGGTGGGAACGGAAATCCTTGTAAGTGGCGTGTATGTGCCATTTGCAAGGTTTTTTTTGATATTTTATGTTGGCTTATCATTTCTTGACACTATCACGATATACCGTTATAATCAATAGAAAAAGAATCCAT
>CAJUEB010000060.1 GCA_910585135.1 uncultured Eubacteriales bacterium | reverse complement strand
TCCGCACTAGGTTTTGTGGTTATGGGGCAAAAGGAGGACAACGCCGATTTTGCTATGCCTCAGGTGTTTGCCGGTTTTAGGCGGGTGGCATATCGTCTGGGGTGATATTTTTATATGACAAAAAACGACCTGCATTATTGCAGGTCGTCAATCAGTTCATCGATATCATTGTATTGCTGGGATTCGGTGGCATTCGGATTCGCAGGTGTCGGATCGTTGCTCGTTCCGAATACGAAATAATAAATCAGGGACAGCACGATGACGACAGCGATGATAATGCCGAATACGGTGAAGGATTTCTTTAGCTTTTCCTGCCTTCCCGGATCGACGTCGATGCCGTCGGAAGGAACGTCCTTTTTTTCGCCCTTTTTCTTTTTCGCTGCGGCAAAGAACCCTTTCACAGATGACTTTTCGGTATCCTTTTCACCTGTTTCGCCCGGTGTTTGCGGCGTTTCGTCATTTTTTTTGCTTGCTGCATCCGGTGTCTGAGCCTGCTTTTCTGAAGTCTTGCCGCTTTCTGGTTTTGGCGCTTGCTCTTGACCGGCGGCTTTGTCCTCCGTCTGTGCTTTCCTTTCAGCGGTTTTTTTCTCCGGCATTGCCGCAGGCTTTGACGCATCCTGTTCTTTTTGCGTTGCCGCGCTGCCTGGCTGTGATGCTGGCTTTTGCCCGCCGGAAGCGGGTTTGCCTTTTTCAGCCTGCATGCCCTGCACCTGGCTAAAAATAGCGTTTAGCACTTTAGCATCTTTTTCCTCATAAGGAAATGCCTTGGGTACGCCATCATAGATAAACGTATAGGTATGTATGTCGGTATGGTTGACAACGTCGGTCATATTGGCATAAAAGAATTCCCGTCCGTGAAACGTCATTGATTTCGTCGTAAACAGTGCTTTCTGATTGCCCGACGTGATTTCAATTGTTTTCATATCTAATTAACCTCGTTTTATGAATCGGTTCGGATTTTCCCTGAACCGGAGTCTTTTAAGAGTGGACTCTTAGTTATGTTAAACCTATTGGGACGTAAAAGTCAACAAAAAAGTAATAAAATTACAAATTTAGGAAGACAAAATAAATTTTTGATGATATAATGTCTAATATCTATAATAGTATCGAAATAAACGAATATGAGAGAAAAAGAGGTTTTAAAATGAATAGAAACGCATTAACGGAGCAAAGACGCGAAACGGTTATAGGACTTCTTAAAGGCATGAACATTAAAAAGAGTGCTGTTGGAGGCTTTGACAAGGATGATGTGTACGAGTGCATGCAGCAGCTGTGCGATTTGTATGAACAAAATATAGAAGAGCTGGAAAACGCTTATGAAAGCGAGATCAATATTTTAAAGGAACGTTACCAGAAATACGATGATAATAATGAGCTGTATGTAAGCCTGATTATGGAGGCGAAGAAGAGCAGCAACGAGATTATCACGCAGGCTAAGACGGAAGTAGAGACGATCCTGTCCGAAGGAAGGGAACAGGTCGCCAAGCAGGAAAAGGAAATGGCGCAGATGCGGATCGGCATGGATACCGAGAAAAAGGCCATGACCGATGAACTCAATGCAGCAAGGGAAGCAGTCGAGGCGGAAAAGCTCGCGATGAAGGCCGACGTGGATGCTGAACGGGAACGAATGACCGCGATGAAGAACAAGTACAGCCAGCAGCTCAATTCCATGGAAGCGGAGTTTGAGGAGATCAAGATCAATATTCTCAGGACTGCTGGAAAACTCGATAGCGTAAAGAGCAAGCTGCAAGACGATAATGAAGCAGAGTGGAACATGATGAATGACTTGGATACGGTCGATTTTCCTGTTTCTGAAATTGAAGTGGAGGATACGATCGCACCAGTGACGTCAGCAGAAGAGACTCCTGTTTCAGCGCCGGATATCGCTACTGCCGCTGATTCAGAGCCTGAGTCCGCACCGCCTGTACCGGAAGTGGTCGAAGAACATGTCGCTGTGGCAGAAGCAGAACAGACTCTTACGCTGGAAGATCTGACGCAGCCGGAAGAAGCAGCGCCTGCGGTGGATGAAATCAGCTTCGATGATATCGAGATCGAGCGTCCTGACCTGCCGGAAGAAGTGACAGAAGCAGAAAGCGAAGCCGAAGCTCCTGCGGCAGAAATTTCTTTTGAAGGACTGGAAGATTTATTTAAGGAAGAAGAAAAATAGGAAAAGCCAGAAACGGGTTGGATGTCAATCATGCAAGAATTAAAAGAAAAAATTCGCAGGGAAGGCGTTGCGATCGGAACGGAAATCGTAAAGGTGGACCAGTTTTTAAATCATCAGCTGGATGTTGCATTTTTAGACCGGGTCGGACAGGCTTTTAAACTGCGGTTTCAAGATGAAGCAATCGATAAAATTTTGACCGTGGAAGCGAGCGGGATCGCCGTAGCGTGCCTTACTGCGCCGCATTTTGGTTACGTTCCTGTCGTCTTTGCCAAAAAGGCTGCGCCAAACACGATGATAGAAGGCGTTTACGAGGCAGAAGCGAGATCCTTTACCAAGGGGACGGTTTCTAAATTTCGGGTTTCCGAGCGTTTTCTCAAAAAGGGCGATAGGATTTTGGTGATAGACGACTTTATGGCGCATGGCGAGGCGTCGATGGCGCTCTGCGAGATCGTAGAGCAGGCCGGCGCAAAAGTTGCGGGAATTGGTGCGGTGATCGAAAAAGGCTTCCAGGGCGGAAGCCGTAAGCTGCGCGAACGGGGATACCGCGTAGAGTCCCTGGCTGTTATAGAAAAAATAGAAGACGGGAAAATTGTCTTCGAAGAATAGAACCTACACTCATATTTTGAATATTTTTATACATAATACAGATAAAGTTCGCGCGTTGACGGACTTTATCTTTTTTGAAAAGCATATTATTTTTTGAAGGGAGCGTAAACTATGGTATATGTTCATTTAGCAGAAGGCTTTGAAGAGGTCGAAGCGTTTACGGTTGTTGATCTTTTGCGGAGGGCCAAGATCAATGTAAAGACCGTGTCCATCACGGGAAATAAAATGGTTACAGGAACGCATGGCATTTCAGCAGAGGCGGATATTCTTTATGAAGAAGCGGATTATCCGGAATGTGAAATGATCGTGCTGCCGGGCGGACTTCCCGGCGCAGATCACCTGGACGCCCACGAGGGTCTTGCCCAGCATATCAAGTGTTTTTCGAACGATGCAGGGAAGAAACTGGCGGCAATATGCGCTGCTCCGATGGTATTCGGAAGCTGTGGGATTTTGCATGGCAAAAAGGCGACCATATATCCCGGTATGGAGGATGCGTTAAAGGATGGGACGGCAACTGGCCAGCGCGTAACGGTAGACGGCAATGTGATTACGGCGGCAGGCCCGGCAATCGCCATGGAATTTGCCCTCGCTATCGTTGAATCTTTGAAGGGAAAAGACGCCGCTGATGAAGTGGCAGAGGATTTACTGTTTGATGCAAGGTAGCGTTATGGATAACTATAAAGTGGATTTTCATATTCATACCGTCTTTTCCGATGGGCAGGCGAGGCCTGTGGAAATTGTGAAACGGGCGAAAGAGCTGGGTTATGATAGGATCGCGATCACTGACCACGATGGCGTGGATGGCGTAAGGGAGGCGATGATTGCGGGGGAGGCCGCAGGCCTTCAGGTGACCCCGGGAATAGAGCTGGCAACGGAGACTGAGGAAGGAATCGAGCTTCATATCTTAGGGTATGACATCGATATCGAAAATCCTCGTTTAAAAGCAGTCCTGAAAGCATTGCGGCAGCGCAGGGATGACAGGAACAGACGGCTTATCGATGTGCTGTGCGGCATGGGATATGATTTATCCATGGAGGATTTAAAGAACCAGCAGGCAGGCGGCTTCATCGGAAAACCCGTCATCGCGCGGGCGCTTGCGGCGAAGGGGTATATCGAACGGCCGGAGGATGCTTTTCGTAAGGGTCAATTTCTTGGCAGCGACGCGGCCAAGGCGGTCAAAAAAGAAAAACTCCAGTCTTCGGAAGCGATCACCTTGATTCGTGAGGCAGGCGGGATCGCAGTCCTGGCGCACCCGATTCAGGCGAAAGGCATTGGGAAGCCGGGAACGGAAGGCTTTTATGAGCGCGCGGACGTGATGATCGGAAAACTCAAGCAGCAAGGGCTGAAGGGTCTGGAATGCTATCACCCCGACCAGACTCATGAACAGACGATGCGGTTCATACAGATTGCCGAAAAATACCATCTTCATATCACGAGGGGTTCGGACTTTCACGGAAAAGATCTGGCGGATGCGAAGCCGACGGCATAAATAGATTTATATAACGAAATGCTGACAGGAGCGATTGCAACGGCTGCATCGCTTCTGTTTTTTGTGCCAGGCGGCAGCTTTTCGTTTGATTTTTTCTGCACCAGGCGGCGGATTCAGTGCTTTCCGTCTTGTATCTTTTCGCTTTTTGATTCTTCGCTATGTGCCGCTTTGCTTTTCCCGTCATATGTCGAAAGGAAGCATATGGTATCATTTCAGGTTTTTCTGGGAACAATAGACACGGAATCTATTCCCGAGAGGGAAAAAATCCCAGGAGGAAACGAAATGAAAACTAATTTTACAGAGAAAAAAACGGTGCCCGTCCCCCGGTGGGGAAGGATTATGTTTGTACTGGCATGTGTGTTCTTGATGGCACTATCAATCGCATTAGGAGCAGCTTTTGCGCCGAAGGAAAAGGAAATCCCAGTTATTCTAGCGAATGGGGACGTGATCACGCCGCCTTGGTATATTACCATTGACGGAGAGGCTGTTGCTCTTGTGGAATCAAAGAAAGCAGCCGAGGAAACCATTGAACGGGTGATCGAAAAGTATCAGGGCAACACAACGGAGATACTGGATATCGAAGTGGTAGAGAATACGAAAGCGGAGCGAATGGATATCAGAAGCGGCGATGCGCCGCCGGATATCCTGACGGTAGACGAAGCAGAGAAAAAACTGACCAGCGGGAATCATGGAGAAAGCTATCTTACCGTACTGACGACCACGGAAGAGATCGAGCATGAAACAATCGCTTTCGATGAAGAATTAAAACCTGAACCAAATCTGTATGTTGGAGACACAGAAATTGAAACAGAAGGCAAGGAGGGACTGAAAGAAATCACCAAAAAAGTAGTGAAGGAAAACGGACAGGCGGTCGAAGCAGAAGTGATCGAGGAGGAGGTCGTAGAAGAGCCGGTACAGCAGGTGGTTCTGGCGGGAACGAAGAATTATGACGGCTATGGCGGGGAGGACACACCGCACAGGGATGAGGGCGTGTCCGTCGGTTTGGACCAGACGTATGATATTTTAAAAACGCCGATCGATACGATCCGGATTTCTTCGGGCTTTGGCACGAGGTGGGGACGGATGCACAGGGGCGTCGATTTCGCATTAGCAGAAGGCCGTCCCGTATATGCGGCTGATTCGGGAACTGTGTATTTTGCGGGAAATGGCGGCGGTTATGGCAATCTCGTTAAGCTCGACCATGGCAACGGGATGCAGACCTATTATGCGCATTGCAGCCAGCTTCTGGTATCCAGCGGACAGCAGGTAAGCCGTGGCGAGACCATCGCCCTGACCGGCTCGACTGGAAATTCTACCGGACCTCATCTTCATTCTGAGGTCATCATAAATGGAGATTGTGTCGATCCGGTGGATTTTCTTGCGATTGAATAATTATTTTTTTTGTAACCCGCATTGTAGTAATTGAATAGATATGATAAGATAAAGAACGGGTATCGCTACCCGTTCTTTTCGTGTACGATTAACGATAGTGGACATAAATGCTTATTGAGAATCAGAGGTTAGCAGGATGGCGTTTTTTAAAGAAGTAAGGGAAGATATAAGGGCAATATTGGAACAAGACCCAGCTGCACGGACCGGGATCGAGGTGTTGCTGTGTTATCCGGGCATTTGGTCCCTTATTTTTCACAGACCGGCGCACTGGCTGTATCTGCATAATTTGAAGCTGCTGGCCAGAATCGTTTCGCAGCTTGCAAGATGGGTTACGGGCATTGAGATCCATCCGGGAGCGGTGATCGGAAGGCGATGCGTGATTGACCATGGCATGGCGGTTATCATCGGGGAGACGAGTGAAATCGGCGATGATGTTACCATCTACCAGGGCGTGACGCTAGGCGGAACGGGAAAAGACACAGGAAAGCGGCATCCGACGATCGGCAACAGGGTAGTAATCAGTACGGGGGCAAAGGTGCTTGGACCTTTTAAGGTAGGAAACGATGTGAAGATCGGCGCAGGCTCCGTGGTGCTGAAAGAAGTTCCCGACGGCTGTACCGTCGTAGGGATTCCGGGGACGATCGTCAGGCGGGACGGCAAGCCAGCGACGGATCTCGATCAGATCGATTTGCCAGACCCGGTAGCGGTTGAGCTGGAGTGTCTTAGAAGGCGTGTCGTGGAATTGGAGAAGCTCATCTGTGAGAATCTCGCAACGCCGGAACACAAAATCTGCATTCAATGCAGGGAAGACTGCCTGTATGATACGATCGTCGAAGAAATGGCGGACGGACGGCTCAATACGATATATGGCGAACGGGCGTTACGAATAAGGGAAAAGAAAGCAAAGATCATAAGAGAAAAGAAAGCGGAGGATAAAAATGAAAGTTTATAATACATTGACGAGAAAGAAAGAAACGTTAGACCCGATCGAAGCGGGCGTCGTTAAAATATACGTATGCGGACCGACGGTTTATAATTTTTTCCATATCGGAAACGCCAGACCGTTCGTTGTGTTTGATACGCTGCGAAAGTATCTGCAATATAGAGGGTATCGGGTGAAATTCGTTCAGAATTTCACGGATGTAGACGATAAGATCATCAACAGGGCAAGGGAAGAAAACCTGACGGCATCGCAGGTCAGCGAAAAATACATCGAAGAGTATTACAAGGATGCGGCCGCGCTCAATGTGACGAAGGCGGACGTACATCCAAAGGTGTCGGAACACATTCCGGAAATCATAGAATTCGTCAAGACCCTGGTCGATAAAGGATATGCTTATGAAGTAAACGGCGATGTGTATTTTTCCACGAGAAAGTTCGACGGATACGGCAAGCTTTCTGGGCAAAATATCGAGGACTTAGAGTCGGGCGCACGGATCGCGGTCGGTGAAATCAAGGAAGACCCGCTCGATTTTGCATTATGGAAGGCGCAGAAGGAGGATGACGAAATCGCATGGGACAGTCCGTGGGGAAAGGGCAGGCCCGGCTGGCACATCGAATGCTCCGCCATGTCGAAAAAGCACTTGGGCGATACCATCGATATCCATGCCGGCGGGCAGGATTTGCAGTTCCCGCATCATGAAAATGAAATCGCGCAGTCTGAATGCTGCAATGGCGTGCCGTTTGCTAACTACTGGATGCACAACGGGTACATCACCATAGATAATGAAAAGATGTCTAAATCGAAGGGGAATTTCTTTACCGTGCGGGATATTCTGAAAGAGTACGATGGAGAAGTGATGCGGTTCTTCCTGTTATCAGGACATTACAGGAATCCGATCAATTTCAGCGATACTTTGATGGAACAGGCGAAAGCTGGCCTTGCGCGGATGCAAAATGCGAAGGAAAACTTGAAGCACCTCATCGCCAATGAGGATGGGGTGATGACCGACGCCGAGAAAGAAGCAGTGGCGGGCTATGATCAATACAGGCAGGAATTCATCGCGGCTATGGATGACGACTTGAACACTGCTGATGCGATATCGGCGATATTCGAGCTGATCACGGCAATCAATACAGCGGTGAAGGATGGCGCAAGCAAGGAATTTGCACAGAAGAGCCTGGATGTGCTGATGGAGCTTGCATCTGTCGTCGGGCTTTTGCAGAAAGACGAAGAGACTGTGATCGATGATGATGTTCAGGCGCTGGTGGACGAAAGGCAGGAGGCCAGGAAGGCGAAAAATTTTGCACGGGCGGATGAGATCAGGGATCTTCTGAAAGCACGCGGCATCACGCTCAAGGATACGCCGCAGGGTGTGCAGATCGTGAAAGAGTAATCGCCGCAGGATATGGCATTTAGATTAACAAGGAGAAGCAGTTTTACGGAGGCGTTTTGGTTTTACGGGGCAGTTTCCGCAGAGGTGTGCAGGTGATCAGAATGGCCTTTGCAGAAATTCAAGTTATTCAGAAAAAGTCTCCAGGGCGGGATTGAAAACGTATTATATCGCATGAAAATAGAGAATTTAAAGGACGTTAATACGGCTGCGCTGGCATATATGGGAGACGCTGTGTATGAGCAAGCGGTCCGGGAATATATTTTAAAACAGGAAATCCATAATACCAATAAGCTCCATCATATGGCGACAGGTTTTGTAAAGGCTTCTGCACAGGCCGGCGTCATGAAGGCTATGTTCGATGAACTCACCGAACAGGAGCAGAAGCTGGTGAAACGAGCCAGGAACAGGAAGTATGCCACCAAGGCTAAAAATGCAGACCCGGTGACGTACAAATGGGCGACAGCTTTCGAAGCGTTGGTCGGATATCTTTATCTTGCGGAGGACGATGAACGGCTGGCATGGGTACTGGCGCGGGCAATGGAGATTGCAGGTGGGCGGCATGTCAAAAAAACCGAAAAAGAAGAAACAGATCAGGAATAAAACGGGTGAAATGCTGCGCGATTATGCGAATGCGAACCGGCAGTATACCGATGAAAACAGACGCAGGCAGGAGGAAGAGGGCGTTAAGCCAGAGGGGTTAAAAAACCTGAACCCCACCGAAAAAATCTGTGTTGCGGTGATCGTGCTGGGCGGTATTGGCCTGGTTATAAAATATGTAATTTTGTGAGGAAAAGAAAATGAGTAAAGCGGACAAGCTGTTTGTAAATATGTGCCGGGAGATTTTAGATCATGGATTTTCCAGTGAAGGGCAGGACGTAAGGCCCAGATGGGAGGATGGAACACCGGCGCATACGATCAAGCGTTTTGGCGTCGTGAACCGTTACGATTTGCAGGAGGAATTTCCGGCATTGACCTTGCGGCCGACTGCAATCAAATCGGCTGTGGATGAAATGCTGTGGATCTGGCAGAAAAAGTCGAATAATATACGGGATCTAAACAGCAGGATCTGGGATGAATGGGCGGATGAAAGCGGTTCGATCGGGAAAGCCTATGGGTATCAGCTGGGTGTAAGGTATCGATTTCCCCATGGCGAGATGGATCAGGTCGATAATGTGCTTTGGCAGCTAAAGCATACGCCGTATTCCAGGCGGATCATGACTAATATCTATAATTTTGGCGACCTGATGGAAATGGGGCTTGAACCGTGTGCCTACAGTATGACTTTTAATGTGACCGGGAATAAGCTCAATGCAATCTTGAATCAGCGTTCGCAGGATATCCTGACGGCGAATAATTGGAATGTCGTACAGTATGCGGTATTGGTCTATATGCTGGCGCAGGTGTCAGGGCTTGCGGCAGGTGAGCTGGTGCATGTGATTGCCGATGCGCATATTTATGACCGGCATGTGGAAATCGTGCGGGAGATGATAGAAAGGCCGCAGTATCCGGCACCGAAATTCAGCTTGAACCCGGACATCAGCAATTTTTACGATTTTACGGTCGATGATATCAGGGTGGAAAATTATCAGAAAAACCCGCAGGTAAGGAATATTCCGGTTGCGATTTAGAGGCAGGAGAAGGCTGGGTATGGCTGGCGCGGGCGGGCATACTTTGAATTTTTGGTTGCAGGCGGGGCGCAGCGGCAGGTATCGATGGTTTCATCGATAATAAGCTGTGGCAGGCATATATCAGATTTTTTGTTGGGAGCAAGGACTGAGGCGTGAGCTTCGGCATATGCATTCAGTTTTTTGTCAGGTGCAGGGTATGGGTTGCGGCGCATTTGCCTTTTGAATGGATGCCAAGTGATGGAGAGGAAATGGAGCGCGCTCGTTTTGCATTAGAAAGGGGCTGCGGCCAGAATGCGTATGGCTAGTCTGTGTATGTTCTGATTGGGCGCGCAGCGATGGAAAAAGCCGGAGCGGGTTCGCTTTGTGTTCTGGCTGCTAACAACACGAGAGGAATGGATATAACGATGAACGCAATAGCAGTGGTGGATGAAAACTGGGCGATTGGAAAGGACGGCGGTCTTTTGGTACACCTTCCGGGTGATCTGAAATACTACAAGAAACGGACCTTAGGCCATGTCATCGTCGTTGGCAGAAAGACGCTGGAATCCTTTCCGGGCGGAAGACCGCTTCCTGGGCGGACAAATATCGTTCTGACTGCAAATCCACAGTTTGAGGCAGAGGGCTGTATCGTATGCAGATCAAAGGCGGAAGTGCTTGCAAAACTGCAAGAATTTGAGGACCAAGAGGTGTTCATCGCAGGCGGAGCGACGGTTTATCAGCAATTTTTGGACGATTGTGATGACTTTTATGTGACGAAAATTGATGCGAGTTTCGATGCAGACAGGTATTTTCCGAATCTCGATGAAATGGGATATCAGGTGACATGGGAAAGCCCGGTGCAGGAAGAAAATGGGATCGCGTACAGATTTTTAAAATACATAAGACCGTAAGGCGGCGGGAGGAATATGTCAGAGAAAATCATAGGAAGGAACGCCGTGTTGGAGGCGTTAAAAAGTAATCGGGAGATCGAAAAAATAACCATTGCTAAGGGTGCGGAAGGTTCGGTCAGGCAGATCGCCGCAAAGGCGAAGGAAAAAAAGATTCCGCTTTATTACAGCGATAAAAACCGCATGGACAAGGCGGCTGCGGGCGGCGTCCATCAGGGCGTTATCGCCGTGGTTTCGGATTACCGGTATTGTACGGTAGACGATATCCTGGACAGGGCGGCGCAGCGGGGAGAAAAACCGTTTATCATTATCTTGGATGGCTTGGAAGATCCGCATAATCTGGGGGCGATCATGCGAACCGCCGAGTGTGCGGGCGTTCATGGGATCATCATTCCTAAAAGGCGTTCTGTATCCGTGACAGAAACCGTAGCGAAAACCTCGGCAGGCGCTGTAGAATATATGCTTTGTGCGAAGGTAACGAATATTTCCCATGAAATCGACAAGCTGAAAAAGAAAGGCATTTGGGTTGGCGCTTGTGACATGGAGGGTCAGTTGTATTACGGGCAGGATTTCACACAGGCCACGGCGCTGGTCGTAGGCGGCGAAGGAACAGGCGTGAGCCGTCTGGTGCGGCAAAAATGCGATTTTGTCATCTCCATACCGATGAAGGGAAGCATTACTTCCTTGAATGCTTCCAATGCAGCGTCTGTTTTGATGTATGAGGTAGTAAGGCAAAGGGTATAAGAATGGAAGGTTATTGCGGGTATTCCGATCACGAACTGGCGACTATGGCGCAGGCGGGAAATCTCGGCGCGGAGGAAGCGCTGATGCGTAAATACAAAAGCGCAGTTAAAGTCAGGGCTAAGATGTACTATATGGCAGGGGCAGATGAAGAGGATATCGTGCAGGAAGGCATGATCGGGCTGCTTAAGGCAATCCGGCAGTACGACGTTCATAAGGAAGCGTCTTTTGGCACGTTTGCGGGGCTTTGCATCACTCGGCAGATGATCAATGCTATTCGGTCTGCCGGAAGGGACAAGCATAAAGCGCTAAATACGTCCGTCTCCCTTAATAATCCTGTGCAGGATGAAAACGAGGATATCGCTTTGCTGGATACCCTTGAGACTGATATGGCAGAAAACCCGGAGACGCTTTTGATCATCAAGGACATTGTTTCCTATATCTTGCATAACGGGGATCATATCTTCAGCGGCTTTGAAATGCAGGTCTTAAATGAAGCGCTGCAAGGCAATGATTATGAAAAAATAGCGAAGAAATTGGGAAAAAATGTTAAATCTATCGATAACGCAATGCAGCGGAATAAGAAGAAAATCATCCACTATCTCTGGGGGTAAGGCGTTTCTGGAAACACTTGAAAATCGCCTGAAAACCTTGCGTAATATTGGTTGACAGCAAGGATAAAATATAGTACCATAGGGATAATTGGTGTGCTGCTGTAGCTCAGTCGGTAGAGCACTTCATTGGTAATGAAGAGGTTCGGCAGTTCAAGTCTGCTCAGCAGCTCCATTTTATTTGATTATGTTATGTAGGAGGAATGAAAAATGGCAAAACAAAAATTTGAAAGAAATAAGCCGCATATCAACATCGGGACGATC